>JBARBA010000189.1:0-12586 GCA_049792555.1 Anaerolineales bacterium | reverse complement strand
GCCGAAATATAGCATCAGCGCCGCAATGGCGCGCCGCTTGATGGAGATCGAGGCGGCGCGGGCGGCGGTGGCGCACACCCCCCTGCCCGCGGCGGTGGAGGCGGAGTTGCGCCAGCGCGCGCGCATCCGCGCCACGCACTATTCCACGCGCATCGAGGGCAACCGCCTGACGCTCGAACAGGCCGAACAGGTCATCCAGGGCAAAGGGGTTGCGCCCCAGGGACGCGAGCGCGACGCGCGCGAAGTGCGCAACTATTGGAATGCGCTGCTGCGCGTGGAAGACTGGGCCGCGCAGGGCAAGCCGCTGACGGAGGACTTGATCCGCCGCCTTCATGCGCTGGTCGAGCATGGCGCGCGCGCCAAACCCACGCTCTACCGCGATGGGCAGAACGTCATCCGCGATTCGCTCAACGGCGGCATCGTGTACCTGCCACCTGAAGCCGCAGACGTGCCGGGGCTGATGGCGGGGCTGGTGAATTGGGTCAAGCGCGCCGGGAAAGAGAATACCCCCGTCCCGCTGATTGCCGGGTTGGCGCATTACCAGTTCGTTACCATCCACCCGTATTACGACGGCAACGGGCGCGCGGCGCGCCTGCTCTCGACCTTCCTCTTGCAGCGCGGCGGCTACGGTTTGAACGGCTTTTTCTCGCTCGAAGAACACCACGCGCGCAATCTGGACGAGTATTACGGGGCGTTGGCGGTCCACCCGCACCACAACTATTACGAAGGCCGCGCCGACGCCGACCTGACCGGCTGGCTGGCTTACTTTGTCGGGCTGCTGGCGGACGTGTTCCGCGCTGCGCAGGAAGAAACCTTGCGCCTGAGAGATGCGCCCGCGCCCTCCGCGGAGCCGGAGGCTTTGCGCCGTCTCGACCACCGCGCGCGCGCCGCGCTGGGCTTGTTCAGCAAGCAGGATACGATCACCGCCAACCAGGTGGCCGAGGCGCTGGGGCTTTCGGAGCGTATGGCGCGCAACCTGCTGCAAGAGTGGGTGACACAAGGCTGGCTGCTGGTGGCAGACGGGTCGCGCCGCAAGCGCGCCTACAAATTATCGGCAATCTATCGGCAATCCATCGGCAGTTTATCGGCAATTGCTGGCGATACGAAGGAGTAAAAACCTGTCGAATCAAAACCGGGCTTTCAACGAAGCCCGGTTTTCCTTTGCTAAACGTAGCATCTCAATATTATTTGGGGGGAATTGTTGTTGACAGTTGGTGGTTTCGATACGGCGGCGGGATAACACCGCCGCCTATCCTTCGACAGGCTCAGGGTACCACTCAACCACCAATGATTGAGAAGTCTCCATGAAAATAAATTTTCACCACCCAGCATGGAAATCTATTTTCAGATCAGACTCCATGAGCAGCGCTCACCCCGAAGGATGAAAATGGGATGGCGGGGTATAAGGCGGAATCAATCCCCTACGGGGACAAGTTTCCGCCCTACGTTATTTTCAAGTCAGATACATTTTCGCTGGCTGATAAAGAAGCGCATTGCGCTTACGCATAAACGACGGGTATAATTTGCGCATGGCATTAACCGCATTGAACCTGTCGCCCGAAGCGCTCAAACAATACCACCCGCGCGAAGCCGTGCGCCGCCGCAGGGCAGAAACGCGCGTCGAAGTATCCAGGCGTCGCCGCCGCGCCCTGGCCGCTGCCCACAAAGCCGCCGAACTGCTCAAAAGCGAATTCGGCGCAAGCGAAGTCATTCTGTTTGGTTCGCTGGCGCGGCGCGGCAGCTTTACACTCTTTTCAGATATTGACCTGGCCGCGCGCGGCATCCCCTCCGATCGCTTCTTTGCCGCCCTCGAAACCGTCCTGTACCTAAACGCCGAATTCAAAATAGACCTGGCCGAAATCGAGACCTGTCCGCCTGCCGTGCTCAAAAACATCGAAAAAGACGGCCGGCCATTATGAGGGATGAAGAATTTTCAGATTTGATCCGCCGCATTCACCAGGAATTGGATGATCTTCGCCGCGTCCTGGCGCGCATCAATGACGGTTGGGAACGCGCCTGCCGTTCAAACGACGGCTATTACATGGACGGCGTGGCCTTGAACTTGCATGGCTTCTATCAGGTCTTGAGCGCATTTTCACCTGCATTGCCGAAACTGTTGACGGCCACCTGCCGCAGGGCGAAACCTGGCATGCGCTGCTGTTAGGACAAATGCTGCGTGAAGTCCCGGGCATCCGCCCTGCCGTCATTTCAACCGAAACAGGCTTGCTCCTGGATGAGCAACGCAGGTTCCGCCACCTTGTCCGCAACGTATACACCTACAAACTCGATCCCGAAAGAGTGGGAAAACTGGTTCTCTCCACCCAAACAGCCTTTACAAATATCGAAGCAGAGTTGCTGGCTTTCGTCGCATTTTTGGAAAACGGGGACTCGTGAACCTCCCCTTCCGTGAAGAACTCACCTCGCAAACAAGACCTGGCAGGCATTGTGTTGAGCGTGCCGAAGCGTTTCCACGGCGCAACTGCCGCCCCGAACCCCTTCCGCGCGCGAGTGATCGTCGGCTCAAGTCACGGTGAAACTCTCGGGTCTTACGCATAAACGGCGAGTATAAAAACCTACGAATCAAAACCGGGCTTCCAGCGAAGCCCGGTTTTCCTTTGCTAAACGTAGCATCTCAATGTTTTGGGGAGATGTTTGTAACAAGGTGGTTTCGATACGGCGGCGGAACAGCGCCGCCGCCTACTCAACCACCGATTATGGTATTGCTAAACAGTCACCTTATTGGGATCCAGAATATATTGCCACCAGTTGTTGGCGATGCCGGCGGTGCGGCCGCCCACTTTGGGCAGGTGGTTGAGCCACCATTTAGTGTAGGCATAAATGTCGCTGCCCCATTCGGCGTTGTTGACTTGTTTGGTAACGCCCTTGAAGGCGGGGAAGTTGTACCAGTCGTCGCAATGGCTGGGGACGATGCGCGTATTGGTGTAATCGTAGTCTTTTTGGCCGTTGGGTGGGAAGTGGACGGTGCCCACTTCGGCCTGGCCGGGGGCGATTTGGTCGTAGCGCGTGAAGCGCTGCCACAGGTTGGCGCTGCCGGATGTGCGCAGGTAAACCTGCTGCATGATCGATTCGACGCGATGGCCGAAGGAGTGTAGCATCTCGCCCACGCCGCGCTCGTTCGAAAAGCCCATGACCACAAAGCGCCGCGCGCAGCTCGCGGTGTTGGCAATGGGGTCTGAATTGCAGAAGAAGGCCCCGGAGCCGCCCATGCTCGATTCATAAAACCCGGCGTAAGGAAAGCCGAAGGCCCAGACTTCGTCGATCTGGTTGGCGGAGACCATCTGAAGGATATTGTAGCGGGTAAGGAAATCCTGGTAATTGATCAGGTCGGGTTTGTGGGCCGGGCTGGCGCTCTTGAGCACGTTCAGGTAAGGCTGTGGGGTGTAGCGGAAGCCGTCGGCTTTGACGGGGAACTCGTTGATTTCAAGGCGCTGGACGACCTGGTAGCGCGCCAGGCCGCCGCTGGCGGCGAGCAGGTCGGCGTTAAAAGCGCTGATCAGGTCTTCGGGGCGGCTCCAGTTCATGTGCTGGGTCAGCTTTTCGCCGGTGGCCGGGTCGATGATCGGGTCGAGCACGATCAACAGCACGCGCGGCGAGACAACAACCGCCGGTTCGAGGCTGGCGGGAACGTCCGGCGGGGGCGGAGGCGGCGGGGGTGGGGTCGGCTGGCTGCCGCCAAAGAGCGCTTTGAGCATCCCGGATAAGTTGTTGAAGAAGTTGTTCATGAAAACCATCCTTTCGCGTTAAGAAAATGTTTCTTGAACAGTCAATAGACCCGCACCATTTCCAATTCTCAATGTGAAACCCATCATCCACAGATACCCTGACGGGCACTCGTGGCGCAGATTTTCGCACACCTGTCCCGGTGTCCTTCGGGAGAAAAGGCATAAAAAAATCGGTGAAATCTGCGACAGCGTGCCCGCAGGGTAAAATCTGTGGATAAAAAACCATATTGCGAATGGCTGCATCATTTCAATATTGTGGGGAGGTTGTTACAAGGTGGTTAGGGCATCGCCTTCGATAAGGTTTACCCTACGGGCGCGATGTCGACAGGCTCAACCACCAACTCAGGGCACCGCTCAACCCCCGATGATTGAGATGATACATTGCAACAATATAAACTGCTATCGCGGTCGTTTGCGACATGGGTTTTTGTGAGCGGCTGTTTCCGTCTACTTCTTTGCCAACTCTTTCTGGAACGTATCGAGCACTTTCTTCTTATCAGCCGGGTTCATAAAACTGGCCTGCGCCGCCGCCATAATGCGCTCTTTGAGCACGTCTTTGCCAATCTTTAACTCTTCCACCGCCACGCGGTACTCGTTGCTGAGCGTAATCTGCGAAATCGACGGGTCGTCTGTGTTCAGGGTGACGTTCAACCCGGCGGCCAGCATCTTGGGCATCGGGTGCGCCGGGAGCGACTGCACCACGCCGGTCTGGTAATTGCTGGTCATGCAAACTTCGAATACGGTCTTGTGCTCACGCGCCAGGGCTGTCGTATAACTGTCTTCCAGGACGCGCACGCCATGCCCAATACGGGCTGCGTTGAATTTCTCGATGGCTTCGCGCACGTTTTCCGGCCCGCTCCATTCCCCGGCATGGATGGTCACCGCCAACCCGGCCTGGTGCGCTTCCTTGAAAAGCGAAATAAACGGCGTAGCCGGGAACTGGGCTTCATTGCCTGCCAGGTCAATACCGACGATGCACTTGTCCAACATATCGGTAGCCAACCAGATCACTTGTTCGGCCAACTCCAGCGATTCATGCCGGTTAACCGAGGCGATCAGGCGCACTGTGACGTTATACTTTTTGGCGCCTTCTTTGGCGCTGGCGCATACCCATTCCATTACATCGTGCAAAGGAAAACGCTCGGCGCGACTGAGGGCCACCGGGGTAAAACGCAGTTCCAGGTAGCGGACATTGTCTTTGGCGGCGTCTTCAATCGCCTCGCGCGTGATGCGGTCAATCACTTCGGGTGAACGGTAGAACATGCGCAACGTATTGAATTTCCCCATGAAATTCTCGAAAGTCAGCGGCTCCTGGTCCTGCACCTGCACCAGGCGGCTCAAGTTGACCACACTGGCCGGCACGGTCAAGCCGTGTTTGCGGGCCACGTCCAGCATTGTATCCAAACGTAATGAGCCTTCAAGGTGGCGATGTAATTCCACCTTTGGAAGGCTGCGGTATTCATCTGATGAGGGAGAAAACGTGTTAGCCATGTTGAAGACCAATGCCTTTTCTTTATTTGCTTTATCGAGGGCCATACCTTTCGGGGCACAATCCCCCCGATAAAGCAAGGAAGCTAATGTTTTTTGTGTCTTTTCCGCCCGGAGCGCTCGGCGGCGCTCGGCTCGTCGCCTTTTTCAGGGGCTTCCACCACCACATCGGCAGCCGAGGTTTCAGTTACATTGACCATGCGCGGCAGGTACAGGAACATGCGGCTGACCGCGCCTGAACGAATTTCTGCCAGGAGAGTTTGGAACATCTCGGAGGCTTTACCCTTATATTGTACCAGCGGGTCGCGTTGCGCGTAAGCCTCCAAGCCTATCGAAATTCTCAGGGCTTCCACGCGGGTCAGGTAGTCCACCCACAGTTCCGTAATCGCGCCCAGCAACACGCCGCGATAGACCTCGGTCAGGCGGCGGCGGCCAAGCTCATAACTCAATGTAGCCCGCTGTTCTGCCGATAGCGAACCCAACGGCATATCATCCAGGCCAAGCACATCGGCAGCCGGGCCGATGTCTGAAAGACGACCGGCGTTCTGGCCCAGGCGGAGAAACTCCACTTCGCCCCAGCCCTCGGTCAGCGTTTCACGGGCATCTTCCAGGTGCTCGAGCACATCGGCTTCCACATCCTGCGGGTCGAGGTCTTCGAGCAGGTGCGCCGCCAGGTAAACGTAGTTGAAGCGCATGTACTCTTCCTGCACCTGGCGATGGGTGCGGGTGTCGAACCCGGAGCGGCGCGCGCGCGCCAGACTGTTTAAAAGGATAATCAGGTCGGACTCTTCCGCCTCAACAACGTTCATCTTTGCCGTGAGCGCATCGATATCCCGGCCCACCTGACCGTTGCTCCCCGTCAGCCTTTCGAGGCGGTTCTCGAGCATTTTCCTGGCCGAGACGATGATCTGCTCCGCAGCATCGTCCCATTCGAGCCGGGCCATGGCTTCCCTGCTGACGGTCAACGGTTCGCTCAGGCGATATTCGATGGTCAAAACCAGCCGCGCAACGGCGGTGGTAGAGAGCGCCTTCTCAAGCTGTTCTTTGATCGGTTCCGCGAGCGCTTCGGGGTCGTCGGTCAACTGGCGCATTTGTTCGTTATTCAGGCGCAATTGAGCGTGGACGGTGGAGTTCAGTTCATCCAAAATTTCCTGCGGGCGTTTCTTTTCTTCGCTGTCGTGCAGTCCTTCCAGGAAGGTATCCAGCAGGTCGAAACGTTCGTCAATTTGTTTGTCCAGGCTTTCGGCGGTATGTTCAAGCGCCGCCTCGATGGCGCGCATGATGTGTTCTTCTTCGGCCTTGACGGCCTGCCGGACAATATCGAGCAAAGCTTCTTTCGGGGTAGTGCTGGCTTTCGCCAGTTCGTTGAGCAATACCCGGTAAGCGAACGACGGGTAAACTTTGTGCTCACCGTAACCAAACGAGGGCTGGATCTGTTCCAGCCAGGCCAGCAGCTTCCAGGGGCCTTCTTCGTCTGCCATGGCAACCGGCACACGCGCGGCGATTTCGGCGCGCAGCAACTCGGCCATGTCCTCGCCCAGGTCATCCTTGACCATCACGCGGTCACGCTGGGAGTAGATGATCGAGCGCTGCTGGTTAAGCACATCGTCATATTCCAGCAGGTGTTTGCGCACGTCAAAGTTGGCGCCTTCCACGCGGTGCTGTGATTGTTCGATCAGGTTCGAGACCATGCGGTTCTCAAGCGGGAAGTCATCATCCAAGCGGAAGCGCTGCATGATGTTATCCACTTGCTCGCCGCCGAACATGCGCATCAGGTCGTCTTCGAGTGAAAGATAAAAACGCGACGAGCCGGGGTCGCCCTGACGGGCGGAGCGTCCGCGCAATTGGTTGTCGATGCGCCTGGCTTCATGGCGTTCGGAACCGATGACGTGCAGGCCGCCCAATCGGCGCACGTTTTCCATATCGTCGAAATATTTCAGGAAGTAATTGACCTCAGACTCGTAAATGCCGAAATCGGCAGGGTCCATTTTGAGCAGGGTTTGGCGCTGCTCTTCGAGCCGCATGTTATACGGATCAAAATCGGCCTTGCGCAGCACGCGGCTGACGGTGGCCGTAATCTCGTCGGCCAGTTCGCCGCCCAGTTTGATGTCGACGCCGCGGCCGGCCATGTTGGTGGCGATGGTCACAGCGCCAAAAGCGCCCGCCCCGGCAATGATCTGACTTTCTTCGGTATGCTTGCGGGCATTCAAAACCTCGTGCTGCACACCGGCCTGGATGACTGCCTTCAAGCGAGCTTCGCTGCCTGCCTCCAGATGCAAAATATCGAGCAGCCGGGCCAGGTTATCGGGTTCTTCGGGGTTAATGGAGGTGTTGAGCGGTTTGGCAAACCCGCGCAGGAAGGTTGGTTCAAGTTCGGTGAGGGGCTTGTAGAGCGGCTCCAACTCGGCGAACAGGCGGCCATCTTCTTCTTTGTTATTCTGTTCGAACCAGGCATGGCGCAGCAATTGCACTTGCAGCAGACGCCGCACCGGCTCGGCGCGCAGGCGGCTCGAAATACGCTCCGAGTTTTCCACCGAGGTAGACCCAACCAGGACAGGACGCCCCAGCACGTGGTTGCGGACGATCTCCGTGGCGATGGCGCGCAGCTTGGCCTCGGCAGTCCGGTAGACGGCGTCGGGCAGGTCGGTGCGCCGCCAGAAGACGGGTTCCGGCTCCCCATTCCCCCGCGAACGGGATGAACCGGCGGACGGCCGGTACGTAAAGTAGGCAATCGCGTACCCATCCTGATCCTTGGCTTTGGTTTCGATCAGCGGCGAATCGTTCTTCGTAGCGTTATGTTCCAGGTTGGTGGGGATGGGCAGGACTTCGAGCTTGTAAATCTTGTGGAACTCTTCCGATTCGGTCAGCGCCGTGCCGGTCATGCCGGCCAGCTTTTGGTACATGCGGAAGTAATTTTGCAGGGTGATGGTGGCGTAGGTGATGTTTTCCGGCTCGACCTTGACGCCTTCCTTGGCTTCGATGGCTTGGTGCAGGCCATCGCTCCAGCGGCGACCGGGCATCAAACGCCCGGTAAATTCGTCCACGATGACGACTTTGCCGCTCTGGACGAGGTAGTCTTTGTTGCGTTTGAAAAGGTACTGGGCGCGCAGGGCCTGTTCGAGATAACCGAGCAGGCGCGCCTGTTCGGGGGTGACGTCTTCGGGGCGGTCGGGGTCGCGCAGGGGCTGGGCCAGCAATTGCTCGACGTGCGCCGTGCCGACCTCGGTCAGGGCGATGTTGCGGTCTTTTTCGTTGATTTCGTAATCTGCTTCGTCCAACTGGCGGACGATGAGCGACATCTCGCGGTAGGTTTCCAACTCGCCGGAGGCCGGGCCGGAGATAATCAGCGGGGTGCGCGCCTCGTCGATCAGCACGTTGTCGACTTCGTCGACGATGGCGTAGTAATGCCCGCGCTGGACTTTCTCTGCCGGGGTGTAGACCATGTTGTCGCGCAGGTAGTCGAAGCCGAATTCGGCGTTGGTGCCGTAGGTGATGTCGGCTTCGTAAGCCAGGCGGCGGTCGACCATGCGCAGTTTGTCCTGGTCTTCGCGCGGGGATTCTTTTTCGGGGTCGTAGAGGAAGGCTTTTTTGCCGTTTTCGGTGACGGCGGCCATTTGCAGCACGCCGATGGTCAGGCCGAGGGCCTCGTAGATCGGGCCCATCCATTTGGCGTCGCGGCGGGCCAGATAGTCGTTGACGGTGATCAGGTGTACGCCGCGGCTTGTGAGCGCATTGAGATAGATTGGCAGGGTGGCAACCAGGGTCTTGCCCTCGCCGGTGCGCATTTCGGAGATGGTGCTGCGGTGCAGGGCAATGCCGCCCATCAATTGCACGTCGTAATGGCGCAGTCCCAGGGTACGCTTGGAGGCTTCGCGCACGGCGGCAAAAGCTTCGGGGAGAAGCTCTTCGAGCAGGTCTTGTTCGATCTCGCGGCGTTCCTTTTCGTCTTCGATGTCATGCAATTCATCAGAAATGCGCTTGCGGAACTCGTCCGTTTTGGCGCGCAGGGCTTCGTCGGATAGTTTTTCAAAATCCGGTTCGAGGGCGTTGATCTGGTTGGCGAGGTCGGACAGTTGTTCGACTTTGCGTTTGTTGGGGTTTCCACTCAGGACGGTGAGAATTTTCGGGAGCATTGAATTTGCCTTTCCGGGCAAAATTATAGCATAGGGAGGTATGAGCAATATAAGAGAATTCCAGAAGACTTTTGCATTAGTCACGGAGAGGCTGAACAAAAACCTTTCACCGCACACCGGGATAGGTGTGTGGTGAAAAAGGGCGTTCCCACCAAGTGAACGCCCTTTCCTTGCTACAAGGAAAGGGCGTTGTATTGTTGTTCATAAGGATAAGCGGCAGACTTACTTGAAGACCACCTTGTCTTCTTCCACATCCACAATCACCTTGCCCCCGTTGGTGAACTTGCCGCCCAGCAGTTGCACCGAGAGCGGACTCTCGACGAATTTTTGGATGGCCCTGCGCAGCGGACGCGCGCCAAAGGTGGCGTCGTAGCCTTCCCGGGCCAGCCAGGCGCGGGCGGCGGGGGTCAACGTCAGTTCCACACCGTATTCACTCAGCCGGCTGACCACTTCCTTGACCTGCAATTCAACGATCTCTTCCATTTCTGCCAGCGAGAGCGGCGAGAACATGATCACCTCGTCGATGCGGTTCAGGAACTCGGGCCGGAAGGTGCCCTTGAGCGCCTTCTCGATCTTGCTGTGCGATTCGCGCTCCTCGTCATCGGCTTTTTGCTGCAGGAAGCCGAGCGTGCCGCCCTTGCGGACGTATTCGGTGCCCAGGTTGGAGGTCATAATCAAGACCGTGTTGCGGAAATCGACCTGGTTTCCCTGGCCGTCGGTCATGCGCCCATCGTCCAGGATTTGCAGCAGCGCATTCCAGACTTCGGGATGGGCCTTTTCGATTTCGTCGAAGAGCAGCACGCGATATGGGCGGCGGCGGACGGCTTCGGTGAGTTGGCCGCCTTCCTCGTAACCGATGTAGCCGGGAGGCGCTCCGAAGAGTCGACTCACCGTATGCTGCTCCCGGTATTCTGACATATCAATCCGCACCAGAGCGTCTTCATCGTCAAACATGAACTCCGCCAGCGCTTTGGCCAGCTCGGTCTTGCCGACACCCGACGGGCCGATGAAAATGAACGAACCGATCGGGCGCGCCGGGTCTTTCAACCCGGAGCGGGCGCGGCGGATGGCGTCCGAAATGGCGTGGATGGCCTCGTCCTGGCCGATGATGCGCTCGTGCAGGCGTTCTTCCATGTGCAGCAGCTTTTCAGATTCGGCCTCCATCATTTGGGTGATGGGAATACCCGTCCATTGGTGGACAACTTCGGCGATGTCGTTGACGTCCACCACCTCGTCGAGTTTGTGTTCGGCTTCCCATACGTCGCGTTTCTCTTTGAACTCGCCGCTTTTGCGCAGGCGCTCGACCTTGATCTCGGCGGCGCGCTGGTAATCGCGCGAGTTGGAGGCGGCATCTTCCTCGGCCTGCAACTTGTCGATTTCGGTCTTCATCTCTTTGAGATCGGGAGGCATCGAGTAGAGCGCCACACGCAACTTGGCAGCGGCCTCGTCCATCAGGTCGATGGCCTTATCCGGCAGGCGGCGGTCGGTGACGTAGCGGTCGGCGAAACGGGCGGCGGCGGCCAGGGCCTCGTCGGAGTAACGCACCTTGTGGTGGGCCTCGTAGCGGTCGCGCAGTCCGTGCATCATTTTGATCGTGTCTTCGACGCTGGGTTCTTCGACGTAAATCGGGGCAAAGCGACGCTCAAGCGCCGCGTCCTTTTCGATGTATTTGTGGAACTCGTCCAGCGTGGTTGCGCCGATACACTGTAGCTCACCGCGCGCCAGGGCCGGTTTGAGCATGTTCGAAGCGTCCATCGCGCCCTGGGCCGCGCCCGCGCCGACGACGGTGTGCAACTCGTCGATCATCATGATGATGTCGCCCTGTGAACGCTGCACTTCTTCGATGACTGCCTTCAGGCGCTCCTCGAACTCGCCCCGGAAGCGCGAACCGGCGATCATCGAGCCTAAGTCGAGGGCCACCACTTTCTTGCCCGATAAAATCTCCGGCACATCGTTGGTGGCGATTTTCTGCGCCAAGCCTTCGACGATGGCCGTCTTGCCCACACCGGCCTCGCCGATCAGCACCGGGTTGTTCTTGGTGCGCCGCGACAGGATCTGGATCAGCCGCAGGATTTCGTTATCGCGGCCAATCACCGGGTCGAGCTTGCCCTCGCGCGCCATCTGGGTCAGGTCGCGTGAGTATTTTTCCAGGGTGCGGTAGCGCGTCTCGGCTTGCGGATCGGTGACACGCTGTCCGCCGCGCAACTGTTGGATGGCCTCGTAGACGCGGTCGCGGTTCAGGCCGGCGCTTTCGAGGATGCGCGAGGCCGGGGTGTTGCGCTCGGTCATGATCGCCAGGAAAATGTGTTCAGTGGAGATGTACTCGTCTTTCAGACGGTTGGCTTCTTCGTTGGCCAGGTCGATGATCCGTTTGACGCGCGGGGTGATGAAAATTTGCCCCGCCCCGCCGCCGAAGATGTTGGCTTTGGGGCTGGCGCGCAAGGTGGCGTCCAGCCGGTCGGCCAGAGCCTGGGCATTGATGTTCAGGTTCCCCAAAATTTGCGGGATGACGCCGTCCGGCTGCTCGATCAACGCCAGCAGGATGTGTTCGGTATCGATCTGGTTATGTCCATAGCGCTGGATGATCTCAGCCGCGCGTTGGGCGGCTTCCTGCGCTCGTTCGGTAAATCTGTCAAATCGCATCATAAGCTATTTTCCTTTCGACCCTTCCCGTCTCTTCCCGGCGCACTGCCGGATGGGATGGGTGAGGTATGGGAGTGATTATAGCAAAAAGGTTGTTGGCGCTTTGGAAGAACGGCGTAAGAAGTATATATGAGTCTATTCTACCCGGAATTTGTGGATGTTGTTTTGATTATCAGGGGCTTCCGTGATGAATTTCTTGATCCGCATTGTATACCTACAGTTTTGTTGAGAAGTTGCTACCCGTATTGCATCAAGATAAAATGTTACTATGAGAATATCGTTGCATCAAAGAAGAATGTTACCGAGAGATTTTCCAAAGCTTGGCAGTATTTTGGTCTATGTGACGACGAAGTTCAGCAGGATTAAGCTGGACATAGGAGTTGATAAGCCGGGCTTTGGCTTCCAGCGAAATATCTTTGCGATCAAGGACGCGCTGGTAAGGCGTCTTGGCAGTATCATACCGTTTGATGGTCTTGTTGCCAATACGTTCTTTGGCAATCAGTTTGAAGGATGGCTGAAAGAAGTTGATGTAGGGTCGTAAATCGTCATAAATGCTTTCCAGAATAGCCAGTTCCTGCT
>JBARBA010000188.1:0-2203 GCA_049792555.1 Anaerolineales bacterium | reverse complement strand
CCTTCGAAAACATCTACACCCCAACGGGCCGCATCCAATACATCCGCCACGTGGCCCCCAAAATTGACTTTTCGCTGGTCCCGCTCGTTTGGCGACAGGCCAAAATCATCCACCTCGCCCCGCTGGTAGGGGAAATCGATCCGCTCCTGCCCGAAGATTTCCAGCCCGCATTGCTCGGGCTGACGCCCCAGGGCTGGTTCCGCGCCTGGAATGCGGACGGTCGTGTGTACCCGTGTGTTTGGTCGCAGTCCGAGACGGCTTTATCGCAAGCCGGGGCAACGGTGCTCGGCCTGGAAGACGTGGGCGGCGACGAAGAGCAGATCGAACGCATGGCGCAGGCCACCGCGCTGCTGGTCGTCACCGAAGGGGCCGACGGCGCGCGCCTGTTCTGGCGCGGAGACAGCCGCCGCTTCCGCCCGCCGCAAGTCACCGAAGTGGACGCCACCGGCGCAGGCGACATCTTCGCCGCAGCTTTCTTCATCCGTCTCGTCGAAACGCGCGACCCGTGGGAAGCCGCGCGTTTCGCCACCCGCATCGCCGCCATTTCCGTCACGCGCCCCGGCCTGCAAGGCGCGCCCACCCCGGGCGAAGTGCGGGATTGTTTGATGGAAGTACTAAAGTAATCATACACACTACGGAACACGCAACACGAAATACGTAGCGCGTGTTGCGTGGCATTTCTTTGGAGGTTCTACCTTGACAGCTCGCATCTACACCCTGGTCAACCAAAAAGGCGGCGTGGGCAAAACCACCACCGCCATCAACCTCGGCGCATTCCTCGCAACGCTGGGACAGAAAGTATTGCTGGTTGACCTCGACCCGCAGTCCAACGCCACCTCCTGCCTGGGCGTGGACAAGCTCACCGTCAAAGCCGGCACCTACGAGGCCATGATCGGACTCATCCCGGCGGCAAGTTCGGTGCTGAACAATCCCACCCTAAAGATTTCGCTGCTGCCCTCCTCGCAAGCCCTGGCCGGCGCGGAAGTGGAACTGGTCGACCAGCCCGAACGCGAGATGTGCCTGAAAAAGGCCCTCGAACCGCTGCTCTCGCGCTACGACTACATCCTGATCGACTGCCCGCCCTCGCTCAGTCTGCTGACCGTCAACGGACTGGTAGCCGCCAAAGACGGCGTCATCATCCCGGTGCAGTGCGAATACCTGGCGCTCGAAGGCGTGGGACAGCTTTTGCAGACCTTGCAGCGCATCCGCCAATCGTTGTACCCGGCGCTGAAGGTGCGCGGCGTGGTGATGACCATGTTCGAAAGCCGCGCCAACCTGTCGCTCGACGTGGTCAAAGAAATCCGCAACCACTTCCCCGACCAGGTCTTCGACGCCATCGTCCCGCGCAGCATCCGCCTGGCCGAAGCGCCCTCCTACGGCCTACCCATCTCGGCCTACGCCCCCAACTCCACCGGCGCGCAAGCCTACTCGGCGCTGGCGAAGGAGTTGCTGGCGGGGGATGGGGTGGTGGTGGCGGAGGGGTGAACAGGTGGCAGGTAGTTTATCAGTTAGTTTTGCAATTTGAGAGGTTTTATGTCAAATGAAAAATTACAAGAGGCTGTATCTCTGTATAACAGCGGTAACAAAACGCAAGCAGCCAAATTATTGGGCGAACTTGTTCGTCAAGAACCCAATAACTCTCTTGCTTGGTATGGGTTAGCCTTGTGTTTAGACGAAACTAGCAAAAAGATTTATTGCCTAAAGAAAGTTCTTGAACTAGACCCTTCAAATCAAAAGGCCCAACAACTTATAGTAAAGTTAGATGCAATAAAAAATTCACCGGACAATCGCCAACCTTCACGAAAAAAGTCAGGAAAGAGGGGTATTTACGCAATTATTGCTCTATTATCCTTATTATTTATTGGAGCTATTGGTATTTTTATATTCTTTTTCAATATTAATTCCCCCGAACAAAAATATTCAAAAGAAATGGAACCTACATTAATAAAACTGGATAAATGGTTAAATGGGCCTGTTGCACAGTGGGAGAAAATATTAAATAGCCCATATGAGGCTGAAAGTGGCAAAGTTACAAATAATGAAGTTTTTACAATGTATGTGGGTATTAAAGATAATGGGAATTTCACAAACGTTATTCAGACTAATGAGATGCGTCAAAAACTTGCAGAAAACCTTATTCCAACCGCAGAATCTATATCATCTGATGGTTTTGACATTTTGACAAATTGGGGTGGTGTTAATC
>JBARBA010000187.1:0-4042 GCA_049792555.1 Anaerolineales bacterium | reverse complement strand
TGTCTAGACAAGTCGGGCAAGTTGTCCAGACGAGTCTGGCGAGTTCTGCTCACAAGTCGTTAGAGTTCTGGGCAGAAGTCAAACGACTTGTGCGCACAAGTCTAACAAGTTCTGCTCACAAGTTTATTGACTTCCCGGCTGAAGTCCAAAAGAATCACCCGGCTGCGCGCCCGGGCCTTGCGCAGGATCGGCTTTTTGCATTTCGTGATCTTCCATATTGTAAAGCTTGCGCTATTTGTCTGCAAAGTGTAACGCGATTTGCGGACCTTCCTTGCCGTCTTTAAAGAAATCGTCAGGCAAAGGAAAAGGCTTGAAGTCGGAAACGCCGATCTGGCCGATGGGGATGTAGTAAAGTTTTGTGACAACCTGCGGGGCAATCAACTCATCCTGGAAAGCAAAGAAAACATAAGCCCCGTCGGGATTGATGCGGGCATCGCGGTAACAACAACGGTTGTTGCCAAACACATCCAGTTTGGTGCCAACGCCCAACACCGGGTCGTAGGTGTAGAGATAGCCCCAACCGGCGTTCCTTTTGAGCGTGTTGAATATGAAGGCTTCTTTTCCATTCCAGTCGAAATCAGGCAAGATGCCATCATTGCCATAATCTTCCGGCGTAAAACGTGTGGCCGGGAATTCGTCCTTGCGAGAAACCCCATTGGAATCACATGATTTAATGCCGCCAAGAATGTCTATTAAATCAGCGGGTTTATTCGAATTATCCACACCCGTGAAAAGCCATGCAACGGTATCGGGGTCATTCCCCCAACGGAACTCTTTTACTTTGTTGGCCGTAAGTGTTTTCCCTGAGTAACTGATGCAGGGATTCATGGCAAGCAAATCGGTGCTACTACGAACATTGCTGAGCGCGTTCCTGTCGAAAGACACAACATAAATCTTCTGATTCAGCGAAATGGCAACCTTTTTGCCATCCGGCGAAATTCGAAAGGCATCGAAAGCTTTGGCGCTGGGAAAGGTGGTAAGGAGTTCGGGATTGCCGGTAAGGGTGTTTACGATGTAAACATTCTTTCCGCTAATGTAGACGAGTTCGTCAGATGTTCCGGGGATCCATTGCAAATCCGTCTTCACAGCCGGATCGGTCTGGATTTTTCTTAATTCACTGCCATCGATGTTCATGATCCAAATGTCCCTGTTAGCCACAAAGGCCACCTTGTCCACACCGCCGATGGCGCCGCCCTGCAATGCCGGTGTTTCTGTCGGCGCAGGCGAAGCTGTGGAAGTGGGTAGGGACGTGACAGTAGGCGTGGCCGGTATGCTCGCAGCGGTTGGCAATTCAGGCGTAAGGCTGGGGGCTACGGCCAATATCGGGGCGGAAGAAGGAGTGCCCGTCGGAGCAGGCGCCGCCGCCAGAAAAGCCTGGGAAGGTTTGTTGATAATCGTAAAAAGCAGCATCAAAATCAACAGGCCCGCGCCCACCATGAATGGAATGACGTTGCGACGCTTGCGAGGCGGGCCGGCAACCGGCCCTTGCCCAACAATCGGGGGCGCCGGCGGGGTGACACCCTGGGCAGACGTCATTTCCCGCTCCCGCTCCGCAAGCTGGGCGCGAAGTTCGTTCAAGGTGTAAGTTTGCATGGTGCGCGGCGCATTGGGCTGAGCTTCAATCTGACCGGCATCCTGCCCCGCCTGTATCAAGGCGTTCAATATGTCCATCGTGTTGGAATAGCGTTGGGCCGGGTCTTTATTCAGGCACTTCAATACAATCGCTTCCACTGCGCCGGATATATTCGGGTTAATACGGCGCAGCGCGGGCGGTTGGGCATTGATCTGCTCCCAACGCACCTTTTCACTGGTTCCCCCCGTTACCCTGGAATGCTCGCCGTTAAACGGGCGCTCGCCGCCGGTGAGCATCTCGTACAGGACAATCCCCAACGAGTAAATATCCGATTGCGGAGTCAAATCTTCGCCGCGCGCCTGCTCCGGCGACATATAGGCCGGCGTGCCCGCGCCGACCATCGTGGCAGTGGCCGCTTCGGTCATGCGCGAGATGCCAAAATCCGAAACCAGCGCGATGCCATTTTTGTGCAACATAATATTGGCCGGTTTGATGTCGCAATGGACAATGCCGCTTTGATGGGCATATTTCAGCGCTGCGCATACAGGCTGCATAATTTCCAGGACTTCGCGCATGGTAAAGGGACGGTCCAGGTCAAAGATTTTCTTGCGCAGGGTGACGCCTTCGACATAGTCCATTAAGATAAAGGCGATCTCGCCGTCCGTTTCCAGCCCATACGAACGGACAATGTGCGGGTGTTGGAGTTTGGCAAGCGTATCGGCTTCGCGCTTGAAGCGGCGCAAGAACGTGCGGTCTTCGGCCAGGTCGCTGTGCAAGACTTTCATCGCCAGGTAAACCGACCGGTTTTGGTCCCAAACTTTATAAACATCGGCCATGCCGCCGCGCCCGATGAAACTATCCACGCGGTAACGGTTTTGGAGAGTGCGTCCTACCAAGTCTGACATTTTTCTATCCTTCCCGAAATTCAAATTCGCTGGAACCGATCATGATAATATCGCCATGGTTAAGCCGCCTGGCGCGCTCGCGCTGACCGTTGATGTAAACGCCGGTGGCGCTATCTTTATCCTGAATGAACCACGCACCCTGTGAATAACACAGCCTGGCATGTTTTCGAGAAACCGATTTTTCCCTGAGATTCAGGTTATTGGTTACCCCACGACCAATGCGCATATTGGGCACACATTCAATCTCAACGCCTTGATATTCTCCATGCCGGCCAACCAGCACGGACGAAACAGGAAGCAATGACGGCCTGAGAACCGGCAGTTCCGGTTTGGATGGCGGGATTTGGGCAACGATCATCTCCAATCGTTGCGCATCGGCAAGCAACATGGCCGCAAATCCCCCCATTATAACGATCCCGGCCAACAGTAAGACAACCCAATGGAGCAATGCAAGCAAAAGCGCTCCCAAACCAAAAAGCAGGGCCGAAACAACAAGTTGGGTTGACGTTTGCCAGGGCAACCCAAACAACCTTCCCATTGTCGTCAGTGACTGGCCGCGATGACCGGCATACCGGTCGAATTGGGCAACGACGTAATCGGCATACGAAACCAACGCCACCCAACCGGCCACCAGGATGGCAACCAAAGGCAAACCCAGACAAATGGTTTCGGAGGACATAAAAGAGATTAATCCTCTTCCGTGTCATCAACCGGGCGCGAAAGTTGCTTTTTCTCAGGGGATGAACCGGTCAAACGTTTATTCTCCCGTTTTCCAAAGATAACCGATGAAGGCATATCCATATCTTCATCCCTGCCTCTCACATCCAGGCGGCGAGAGAGTAGTTTCTTGCCAAGCTCAACCAAATCCATTTCTTCGAGTGTGCCATCGTTCAGAAATCTTGCCAGTAACTCGTCATCCTGTTTTTCGCGCTCCAGTTTGCGTTGCTGGTATTGTCTGCGTGTTTCATCGATAAACTTGGCAATTTCCATGTAAGCCTGCTGGCGCGGCATCGCCATCATTTTTAGCCGCATATCGGCAGGCATGGAAGATAATCCGAGCTTTTCCATGAGAATATCCACGTGGTCAATATCTTCCTTTTCCAATCTTTGGCTGCGCGACCTGTTTTCATCTTCAATTGCGCCCTGACGGCGGCGATTTTCATCTTCTTCAGCCTGTTTGCGCCTTTGCTCTTTGCGCGCTTTAATTTGCTCGACAATTTCCTTTGGCCACTCCAACGCCACAGTGACCTTGTTGACCGAAAGGCCGGTCAACCTTTGCAATGCCATCCCTTGCTGGTAGATGCACCCGTCCAAAAATTCTTCTGTCACCTGATCAATGATCAATTTGCCGATCTCACGCTTCAAGTACATTGTCAATTCTTCGCGCAGCGTCAGCAGGGCGTCATCCACGCCGATTGCAATGTATTGTCCATCAATGGCGTTGTATGAAATATCCACCGTCACACGCACCTTGGTCACATGGTCGCGGGTAACGAACTCCTGATCAATTTTGGTGCGGCGCGCGCTCATATCGACGATGTAACAAACATAGTCACCCCAAAAC
>JBARBA010000186.1:0-1865 GCA_049792555.1 Anaerolineales bacterium | reverse complement strand
GGCTTCAGCATGTTCGAGGCGTCCATTGAACCTTCGGCGGCGCCGGCGCCCACCAGTGTATGTAACTCGTCGATGAACAGAATGATCTGCCCGGCGGCCTCCGTCATCTCCTGCAGGACTGCTTTGAGCCGATCCTCGAATTCGCCCCGATACTTGGTGCCGGCCACTAAAGCGGCCAGATCAAGGGCCACGATGCGCTTGGGTTTGAGCACTTCGGGGACATCACCGCTAACGATGCGCTGCGCCAGTCCTTCCACAACGGCCGTCTTGCCCACGCCCGGTTCGCCAATCAGCACTGGATTATTCTTGGTGCGGCGAGCCAGGATTTGCATCACGCGGCGGATTTCCGAATCCCGCCCGATGACGGGGTCCAGTTTTCCGCGGCGCGCCATCTCGGTGAGGTCCCGCGCGTACTGTTCGAGCGCACGAAAAGTCGATTCGGGCGTAGCCGAAGTCACCCGGTGGCTTCCGCGCACGGCCGCCAAGGCCTGCAGGATGGCGTCGCGGGTGGCGCCACGGCGCGCGAGCAATTGGCCGGCCGGATCTTTCTCCCGGCCCGCAATGGCCAGCAGAATATGCTCGGTGGAAGCAAAGTCGTCCTTGAAGGATTTCTCGGCTTCCTCGAAGGCCTTTTCCATAACCTGGTTGGCCTCGGCACCCATGAATACTTGAGCGACGCCGCTGACCTTGGGAAGCTTGCCAAGCTCAGCCTCGATCTCTTGCCTCAGATCCTCCGAACGAATACTCAGTCCAACGAGCAGCGGGGGCAGGACGCCGTCGCGCTGCGACACCAGCGCTGCCAGCAAATGCAGAGGCTGAATCTGCTGTTGCCCGTGCTGCTCGGCAAGAGACTCTGCCTTCTGCACAGCCTCCAGGGCCTTCTCCGTCAATTTGTTGTAGCGCCACATGATGCGTACCTCGCCAAGGGCAGGGCCGGTACAGGCCGGCCCCGCTGTCTTGCGACAGTCTACCGCTTACGTACGGTTACTTGCCATTGCTGGCAACGTTGATCTTCACTTGCTTGGGCTTGGACTCTTCACGCTTGGGCATGTGAACGGTCAAGACACCCTTGTCGTAGGAGGCGTGGATGGCCTCCGGATTGACAGTGTTGGGCAAAGAGAAACTTCGAGTGAACGAACCGTAAGCGCGTTCGACGCGCAAATAGTTGTCTTCGTTGACGCTCTTCTCGAACTTTCTTTCACCACGAATCGTCAGGGTGTTGTTCTCCAACCGAACATCGATGTCCTTCTCTTCGACGCCGGGCAGATCAACCTTTGCCACCAATTCGTTTTGACCTTCGTAAATGTCTACGGCAGGCGCCCAGGCAGCCAAGTCGGCTTGGCCAGTGCGGCCCTGCGGAAAAGTGCCCTCGAATAGGCGGCTAAATTGGTCTTGAAACGTGTCCAAACCTCGAAAGGGATCCCATCGTGTAATGGCGCTCATTTTATTGCGCTCCTTCCATATAGTGACCACACTGTGTGCATATAATATGCGTGTACTACTGTCAAGTACAATTTGGGACTGCATCTGAACATACATATAGCTAGTATAATCAACACTATACATCATTAAGAGCCTCCGTATTTTACGCTGTGCTATATTTGTTGGTATGAATTCGATTGATGATTTCGATTACATCCTACCCGTGGATCGGATCGCCCAGCGTCCTTTGGGTGATCGCGATGGGTCCCGAATGCTGTTGCTTGACAGGAAGACAGGAGAGTTGCACGACAATTGGTTCAGAAACCTGCCGCACCTATTGCATGGTGACGAGTTGCTGGTTGTCAACAATGCCCGCGTGATTCCGGCGCGGCTGTTTGCCCATCGCGAGGGCGTGAAGGCGCAGATCTCGGACCGAGCAAGGG
>JBARBA010000185.1:0-7367 GCA_049792555.1 Anaerolineales bacterium | reverse complement strand
GTAAACGTACCGGTGTTGAATTTCTAATAGCTTGGCTTGTTTTGTCACTAAACCGCAGACCTCATTTTCAGCAGAATTGCGGTTTATGTTATCAAATTATCAGGTGCGGGTTTTGCCACAATGCCTTTATTCTCAATCAGCGCCTTGCGCCGTTTGCGATACACCATAATCGGCAGATCGCCCTGGATCATGATCTCGCCAATATCCAGGTCGGGGCGATGCGGACGCTGGGTAATTACCACGCGCCGGTCCTGGCGTTCGATCACCAGGTTGGCCAGGCAGCCCACCCAACCGACAATCTGCCGCAGCACAGGCGTACGCATCGTATGGTAATAACGCAGGTACATGAGCGTATTTTCATTGTCAATCGGCGCAAAGGCTACCACCACACGCAGGTCCTCGGCAATCCAGTTGTGCCAGACGTTGCCAAAGCGGAATTGCAGGAAAGGTCGCCGCGTCGGTTCGGGCATCTCAGACGGTTTCTTCGGCTTCTGGCCGTTGTCTAATTCGTTGTAAACCCACAGGTTGATCAAGTGATCGCCATCCCAGTGGCTCTCTTCTTTCGTCACCGGCCCGTTGACCAATGCGCGGTTGCCGCGCCCGATGGTGTTATGGTGGATAAATGGCAGGTGTACCACGTCCAACTGGTTTTCGATGGCGCGCGCATAGTGGCAGGCCCAATGGTCTTTCAGCGTGGCGTAGACCATCGTCTCAGGGATGGATTCGAACCAGGGCGCGGGTGGATACTCTCTCTGCGGCTCTCCCCACCAGATGTAGACAAAACCATGTTCTTCGCGGACGGGGTAACTGTGCGCGTGCAGCGCTTTAGGCGGCTCGGCTCCGCTCCCGTTGGCGGGAACCCGTTTACAAACCCCGTTTGTATCGTATTCGAAACCGTGAAAGGGACACTGGATGCAATCGTCGGTCAACTTGCCGACGCTAAACGCCACGCCGCGGTGCGGGCATTGGTCGCTCATCACGGCCAGTTCCCCTTTGGCGTTGCGCCAGGCCACCATCTTCTCACCCATGCGCGTCACGCCGATGATTTTGCCCTTTTTGATTTCGCCGGATTCCAGGATGGCATACCATTGGTTTGGAATCATGTTTTTCTCCTCTTGAAATAGGTGTTTCCCCACCGCGCATAAAAAAAGAGAACGCGGATCAGTTCAGATGATACGGATCAACGCGGATTCTTTTAAGTTCTACCCGCGAAAATCTGCTTAATCTGTGTCACACCTGCACTTGCCGCAGGTGCAAGTGTCCGCGTTCTATTGGGATCATCGCGCATACAATTCACGATAGGGAAATCGCTATTGTAGCTTGACACAATACCAAGTCAATTACGCGCTGCGATCAAGAATGTAGCGCGCCAGATCGATCAGCGCTTCGCGCTCCACCGAAATCGGGAAGGGCGAGAGCGCTTCGAGCGCGCGCTCCACGTGGACGGCGGCTTCATCCAACGACAGTTGGATGGCGTTGCTGGCCCGGATGGAATCCACCAGCCGCGACATACTGGCCTGGTCCTGCCAGTTGCCCTGGCGCAGCGTCTGCACGTCCGGGTCGGAGGGATATTCTTCGGCATAAAAAATCGCCGGGAGCGTCACCAGCCCTTGCAGCAGGTCGGAGCCGAGCGGCTTGCCCACCACGTCCTGGTCGCCCGAAAAATCGAGCACGTCATCCACAATCTGGAAGGCCATGCCAATTTCATAGCCATAGGTGCGCAGCGTATCCTGGATGGCTTCATCTTCAGCGTTCAACATCGCAGCAGACAAAGCCGACATTTCAAACAGCGAAGCCGTCTTGGCATAAATGCGGTCGTAATAGTTCTCGCGGCTGATTACGCCGTGCGCCGCAAACAACTGCGTCAACTCGCCGTTGACGATGATCGCCAGCGTCCCGGCAAACTTTTTCATCAGGGGAATGTGATCGATATCCGACGCCAGTTGGGCGGCGCGCGCAAACAAAAAGTCACCCGTCAGGACGGTGGCGGCGGGCGACCACTTGGAATTCAGGGTCGGCATTCCTCGGCGCAGCAATGCGCTATCGATCAGATCGTCATGCACCAGCGTGGCGGTATGCAGCATTTCCACTGCCGCGCCGAGCGTTACCAGCTTGTCCTGGTCGACGCCGAGCATTCCACCGGTCAACAAAACAACCGTCGGGCGCACGCGTTTGCCGCCGGCGGATAGCAATTGCTCAAGCGCAAGGCGCAAGTCCAGGTGACTGTCAATGTTCGCCTGGGCGCGCATACGCTCCTCAACAAGTTGTATACCTTCATAAACGGGGGTCAAAAATGTAGCCGTGTTCAAAAGTTATCAGCCTCCCCAGGCAAACAGCCGGGCCGCGTTGGACGTGGTCGTCTCTGCCACCTGGTCTGGGGTTACGGAATAAAGTGTAGCCAGTTTCTCAACAGTAAACATTACAAAAGCCGGTTCGTTACGCTGACCGCGTTTGGGCAGCGGCGCAAGGAAGGGCGCGTCAGTCTCCACCAGCAAGCGGTTGAGCGGCAAAGCGCCGATCACTTCGCGGCGTTTTTCTGCATTCTTATACGTCAGCGGGCCGGTTACGCCGATCATAAAGTTTAAAGCGATGACTTTTTCTGCCGTTTGGCGCGTACCGCTAAAGGAGTGGAGCACACCCGGACGTTCTGCCAGCGGATTCTTCTCCACCCGCAGCCTGCCTGCCCATTGCTCCAAAATTTGGACCAAATCCCGGGCGCAGTCCCCGTCGAGGGCGTCGCCTTTTTCCCGGGCGTGGAGCACCACCGGGAGTTTTAACCCGGCTGCCAGGGCCAACTGTTCCTGCAAGACTCTGTGCTGGTGGTCGCGCGGAGCGGCATCCCAGTAATAATCGAGACCGATCTCGCCGACGGCCACCACCCTGGGGCTGGCGGCCAACGCCCGCAGCGCCGGGATCGTCTGCGGGGCCCAGTCCGCCGAATCGTTCGGGTGGACCCCAACGGCGGCGAAAAGGCTGAGGTGGCTTTCGGCCAGTTTAACGGCGTCGCGGCTGGAGGTGAGCGTGATTCCCGGAACCAGGATACGGGTCAGGCCCGCCGCCAGCGCGCGGTCAATCACCTCGCGCCGGTCGGCGTCGAATTTTCCCAAATCCAAATGACAGTGCGTATCGGTCAGGCGCATAACAGTTGGCAGATTATAACCCTTCCATCCCAGGCTGTCATGTGCAGGGATTTACATAAAAATCCCGCCGGGCTGGCGGGATTTTTTGTCAGTTTTGTGAGCGGTTTACGCGCCCAGCTTTTTGATCCACTGGGCCGCTTTGGCGTTGTTGCGTTTTTCGAGAATTTCCCCGTCGATCATGGCCTGGAAGCAATCTTTCAGCGCGCTGATCGAAAGCTGCTTGCGCGCAACGACTTCCTTGACGGCCTTCAAAATGGGCGTGGATGGGTTGGCAAAAGCCAGCGCATCGGCAATCATCCATTCTGTGGTACAGCGGCTGATATGCTCCGTGACCAATATCTCCAGGCGGGCGAGGAAACCCTGCATCAATTCTTTGGCGATTCTGGGGTCGCTGCTTTCGACATAGATGCGGTTGATCGGCTCGGTGCCCGAAGCGCGGATGCGGGCGTAGTGGCGGTTGTCGCCATTGGGGTCGAGCAGGCGCAACTCGGCCAGGTCATAGCGCACGCCGCCGGCAAAGATGACTTGCAGGTCGCCCAGTTTATTCTTCTTGTCGGGGCCATAACCATCCAGGTAATAATCGATCAGGGCTTCCTTGACTTCGAGAATGGCGTCCACGTCGCTGCGGCCGGCGTTGGAATATTTTTCGGGATGCTCGAAGTCTTCCTTGCCGCCGTAAGTTTGCCACAAGCCGGGCAGGGAAACGGTCTCTTTCCAGATCTCCATGATCGAGGCAAGCGGTTTTTCTGCGCGGGTTCCGTAGTAGGCCAGCATATCCATGATCAACAGGTTGGCCCAGATGCCATCCTTGTCGGTGATGTGGCCGCGCGTGGTCAGGCCGGAGCTTTCTTCGCCGCCGATCAGGATGGTATTGCGCCAGCCTTCGGGCAGTTTCGCAAGGCCGCGATAACGGCGGTCGGTGCGGCGTTGTTCTTCGATGTATTTGATGCCCACCGGAACCATGAAGGTGTTCTTGTAAATTTGGTCTTCACGCTTGCCGAGTCGCCGCCGGTAAAACGGATGGTCGATGTAAGCCGGAACGATATTGGCCTCGGGTTTGTAGTCGTCGTTATCCGGGATCATGCCGGCCAGGATTTCGAGCAGGGGCGAGCCGGTTTGGGTGGCGATGATGCGGCCTTTCAAGCCGCGGTCGACGCCCAGGTAGCGCACCACCATCGGCAAAACCTGGTTGGGACGCAGGTAGATGCCACCCTGGTCTACGACGCCAAAGCGGTCGGCGTCGGTATCCATGCCCAGGCCGAGGACGGCCCCCGACTCTTTTACTTTTTCTTTCAAGGCGCTGATGAACGGCTCTTCGGGGTTGGCATAGGGCAGCCCCGGGATCAACGGGTCGCGTTCGGCGTGGATGATGACGTGCTTGATGCCCATCTCGCCCAGGATGCGGCTCAGGTAGCCGCGGCTGACGCCGTGCATTTCGTCGATGATGACGGTTTTACCGGCGAAGAATTTCTGGATGCGTTCAATGTCCAGCGAAATGCGCTGGTTGCCTTTTCCGCTTTCGAAAATCCAGCGGGTGTACTCAACAATCGGGTCGAAACCCAGCACGCGACCGGCTGTGATATTTTCCTGTAAATCGGCTTCAACCACCGGTTTGTCCAGAATGTTGATCTCGTTGATGCGCGAAGCAATAAAATCGGTGACGTTGGTCGGCGCGGGCCAGCCCTGGCGCGGGTTGAATTTAATGCCCTGCCATTCAGGCGGGTTGTGGCTGGCGGTCAGGTTGATCAGACCGGCCACCTCGTCTTCGCGGTAGTGCTCCGTCAGCCAGTAGACCAGGGCCGGGGTGGGCGTATCGCGGTTGGCAAAGTCAATGGTGAAATTATTCGCCAGCGCAACCTGGGCAACCCATTCGGCCACTTTGTTGGCGTTCAGGCGGCTGTCGTAACCGATAATCAGCTTGCGCCCCGAAAGGTCGTCGGTTTTGATGTAAGAGGGCAATTCTTTGTTGGACAGGTACTCGCAAACCGCCTGGACAACCTGCTTGGCGCGCTTTTCGGTGAAGTCGCGTTCCCACAAACCGCGCACGCCGGATGTGCCGAAGCGCAGGTATTTGAAATCGTAAATGGCCTGCAACAAGCCCGCTTTTTTCTTGCTGCCCACCAGACGTTTGTCGGTCGTTCTGATCTTGAAGTTGTACAAACGCTCGGCAATATTGCCGATCTGGATGACGCGGAAAGGCATGTAACGGTCGGGGCTGGTTTCGTCCATGCTATCCACGAGGGGGAAAATCTCGTCTTCCATGGATTGCTTGAGCGGGGCAAAGACCGCCTGGCTGAGATAAAGCCTGGTTACTTTTGCGGCCCGGTGGCGCAAAGCAGCCATAACCGGGATCATCTCTTCGTCGACCAGCTTGCGGCGGGCAAGATCGCTTTCCTTTTCGGGGTTGGGGACAAAGGATTCGTGGCGGTACTGCCCGGTCTCGGCCAATACCGTCAGCAGGACGGCCAGGATGCGGGCGAAATCAACGTCCGACCCGTTTTTCTCAAGCTTGCCGTCTTGCAGCAGGTCTTTGATGTCATCCAGGAAGGCGTCCATTTTGCGGATGGCCGGATCCCATTCTTCGGGGGTTTCGGCCCATGCCAATGCGCGGTTCAACTTTACAAATTTCTTGCCCAGGTTTTTTGGTTCCATCTTCATTCTCCTTGAATGATTATTCCAACACCTTTTCGGGGACAGCCGGCGGGCCACGGCGTGCGGCTCGGGCTATCAATGTCTGCGCCAAGTTGACTGATCCATTGCAGGCAAAAACCAGTCTGGCAACCGCCCCACAGATTAAGATATAGAGACTCGAATTATATACCAGAAGTCCATCCCATGAGATTTAAAAACCGACAAAATGCGCAGAATCGACCCTGCGCGCCTTTTTTATGGTTTAATGTGGGCTGTCGTTTTCAACCAAACTGAGACCATTCTTATGGACATTTCGCAAACCATCCACCTGCTCGGCGACCTGCTTGGAAAAGTCATTTCCGAACAAGAATCGCAAAAAATCTTCGACGCCGAGGAAAACATCCGGCAAGACGCCAAGTCCCGCCGCAGCGGCGATGCTGCCGCCGCAGAACGGCTGCGCAACCAGATCGCCTCGCTGACTTCGGAAGACGCTTGGTCGGTTGCTTCGGCCTTTGCCACTTACTTCGACCTGATCAACCTGGCCGAGGAGGGCAACCGCGTCGCCAACCTGCGCCAGGCCGAAAGCGAGAATTACCCCAAACCGATGCGCGAATCCATTGGCGAGGCGATTGTCATCCTGAAAGAACGCGGCATTACCCATGAACAGTTGTCGGCCCTGTTGGACGACCTCTCCATCGAGTTGGTGTTGACCGCCCATCCGACCGAAGCGCGCCGCCGCACCATCCTCTCGAAAGTTCAGCGCATTGCGGCGCTGCTGTCCGAACTCGAACAAAGCCAGCTCCTGCCGCGCGAGCGCGATGCGTTGACCGAATCGCTGTACGCTGAAATCACCGCCTTCTGGCTGACAGACCGCGCCCGCACAAAAAGCCCCGCCGTCACCGACGAGGTGCGCACCGGATTGTATTTCGTCGAATCTGTTTTCTGGGACGTGCTGCCCAAAATTTACGCCGCCATGGATGCCGCGCTGGCCGCGCACTACCCCGGCTTGAGCGCCAACCGCAGTTGGCTGCGGCTGGCCTCCTGGATGGGCGGCGACCGCGACGGCAACCCCAACGTCACCCGCGAAGTGACCGCCGAAACCCTGCGCCTGCACCGCGGCCTGGCCGTCGAACAGCACCGCCACGCCTTCCAGGAATTGGCCCGCCGCTTGAGCATGAGCGCCAACCACCTGCTGCCGCACCCCGAACTGGTCTACTGGATCGAGAAACGCCGCCCGCTGCCCGCGCACGTTCAATATATCGAACAGCGCTACGCGACCGAACCCTATCGCCTGATCCTTTCGCTGCTGGCCGCCGACCTTTCGGAAGCCTCGCGCGACGATATGCGCGCCAACCTGTTCGCAAAAGAACCGCACAAGGCGCGCGTCCAAATCGCCGATTTAACCAACCCGCTGGACGTGATGGCCGAGTCCGTCCCTGCGCCCATCGCCAAAGATGCGCTGCTCACCGTCCGGCGCGAGTTGGATATTTTCGGCCTGCAGGCCATGCGTCTCGACATCCGCGAAGATTCCAGCCGCCTGAACGCCACCCTGGGCGAAATCCTGCGCGCGCTTGAGATCGCCACATCCTATGAGAC
>JBARBA010000184.1:0-5392 GCA_049792555.1 Anaerolineales bacterium | reverse complement strand
CGGGAGAACACGGAAAAAACCCCCTTAAAAAACTAGCAGAATCCGTGTAACTCCGTGTAATCCGTGTCCAAATCGTTCTTTTTGTGCCTTCAAAAGGTCTCCACAGTTAAGTGCGGTCTCACCGCAGATGACGCAGATAGAAAAAGTAAAAGATTTAAAAAATCTGTCTGCACCGTGCGCAGGCACGCACGCGAAAATCAGCGACATTGTGCCCGTAGGGTAAATCTGTGGATGAGTTCTCGGTTCACGTGGAAAAAACTTTTCTGGAGAACTATACGAGCGGGTTAATACAATACCGACTTCAATCACAAGAAGCGGTGCGATTACAGGTTCCGTCTGGCGCAAGGCGGCCCAATGATGGCCGGCGGGGCGGTCTCCTCCGTTTCACTACGGGGACTATGTCACCCACCCCGCCGCCACTACAGCCTGCCACCCTTCGACAGGGTTTCGACACGGTGAGCGAAAGACGAACCGTCAACCTACCAGCTCAGGGCATTGCCTGCCCCGCACGTACTTGGCGGGGTGACGGT
Organism: Anaerolineales bacterium; assembly: GCA_049792555.1. GTDB lineage: Bacteria > Chloroflexota > Anaerolineae > Anaerolineales > Villigracilaceae > UBA5195. Next base: position 4,862 of record JBARBA010000184.1, on the reverse strand, counting down.
TTTTGTCAGGGAACCGGACATTGAGACTGATGTATGCATAACGCTGATACACAAGTTGGGCAGAAGGAACGCGTAGGAACTGACGAATGATATTACCCAAGAAGCGAGACCCCAGGTTTATCACTGTGCGTCGCGGCGGTACCCTCCAAGACGCCGATCATCGTTTGCTAACACGATGGGCCGCTGATTGTGCGGAGCATGTCCTCCCACTATTTGAGGCGGTTCGGCCAGATGATCCACGCCCACGTCAGGCGATTGAGGCTGCTCGCGCCTGGACGCGCGGAGAACTCAAGATGATGGAAACCCGCGCGTTAGGCGGTCATGCAATGGGGGCAGCGCGGGATTTACGTGGGGCGGCGCGATTTGCAGCGTATGCTGCCGGTCAAGCCGCTGTGGTTGCCCACGTCGCCGCCCACGAACTCGGCGCGGCAGCCTACGCGATCAAGGCCGCGCGCGCGGCCGCGCCGGATGGCGAGCAAGAGAATGCCGGCCGGCTGGAGTGCCAGTGGCAGCGCGAGCAACTGCCGGAGGCGATTCGCGCGCTTGTCCTGGACGATCAGCGGCTCAGGAACGACATCTGCTGGTCGGTGTTCGACTGCTGACAGGCCGTCAGCGCGCGCCGGGCTATCCGCGCAGGGCCGGGGTTCCGGCGAAGAAGCCGTTGTGAGTAGGGGCGGGTCTCTCACCGTCTGCGTGGGTCGCGTCTTGCCGCGCACCCTCCCCCGACAAATTATCCGTCTTGCCGTGCAGCCCCGCCCTTACTCATGGAATTGCCGCGCCGCCAGATGTGAGTCGAATTGGCAATCCCCTGCGGGGACAAGTTCCGACCTACATTTGCCTATTGCATCCAGGCAAAAAAAGTTATATAGTGGGCGTTAATGTCAACGATCCATTCCCACCCCCATTCACCAACCAGGAGGATAACCCGATGAGCACCCACCGCATCAGCGCAAGCCTTTCCCCGGACGACCAGGAAGCCATTTTGGCCGCAATTGCGACCATCAAGCAAAGGATGCCCTTCCTGATCGACCTGACGTTGAAAGAGCGCCGCGCCCTGCCCAAGCTGGGCGACAAGAGCTACGCCTTTGTCAGCAAAGCCGTGGAAATGGCCGCCCAAAACCCCGGTTTCCTGCCGCGCGCCTTTGACGTGGACGAGGCGCGCCGCGACATGCAGCTTTTCGAAGCCATGCAGCCCATCGCGCTGGCCCTGATGCAGCTCTATGAATTGGTGGACGACACCCGGCTGGCGGTAGGCAGCGAAGCCTACATGGCCGCCTTGACGATCTATAACTACGCCCGCACCGGCGGCCAGGACCAGGCCCTGGATACGCTGGCTGCTGAACTCGGCCACCGCTTCGCGCACAAAGCGCCCGCCGCCGCCCCCGCCCCCGCTGCCCCTGACGCTCCCGCCACCCCCGCCGCCCCGCTGCCCGAAGCCTGAGCGTCCCTTCCGACCCCGGATGCCGTAGGAAATAGCGACGGCATTTGGGTTCGGAACCGGAATGTCGAAGAAAATATCTACGACGTCGAAGAAACTAACATCGGCGTCGAAGAAAATAACTTCGGAATTTTAGAAAATATCTTCGACGCCGAAGAAAGTATCTACGGCATCGAAGAAATTAACTTCGACTGCGAAGAAAATATCTACGACGTTTAAGAAAATAACATCGGCGTCGAAGATATTTTCTTCGACGTTCCAGAAAATATCTTCGATCTCGGAGAAAATATCCCGGATGTTCGAGTTCCGAACCCGGATGTTGATGCCAAACCCCCGAACATTCCATGCACAGGGCAGCATCATGCCGGTCAACGCCCAAGCGCCGCGCTTCCTCGGCATCTCTTGCCCCAACACCGTGCCCGCAGGGTATGATTCTATGGGGTTGTAGGGCCGGGGAGGTTTGATGGTGCTATAATTTCTTCACGCTGTTTTAATCCAGGTCCGCGTTTAGGGAATTATCCCCTATCGGGGACTTTCCCCTATCGGGGACTTCGCGGTTCGCCGAAAAGGATGTATGCGTACCGCTGATGCACGAGTTGGGCGGCTTACGGTTGATAGAGATTCACAAACCCGTTTGATAGACTGTACTGAGGCGGTATATGATAATCAAGGAAGAAATAGAACCTAAACCGGAGGTAGGACATGGAAGATTATGCCGAAGTGAGGTCAGTCGAAATCCTTCATAAACTTGGGCTGACCGAGGAAATGGTGCGGGACCACGTCATGCTACCCGACCATGTCAAGACCGCCGCCCTCCACATTGAACTGTACAATGCGGGAGATGGCGGCGACGATCCCAGCGACCCACTGCCTCCTTCAGGAGTGTTCTACCGCCTCAACGTTGAAAAGTTGAGGCGTGATCTACACGATCTGCTGAGTGGCTGCGTAGCCGGGTATTCGATGCAGTTGCGGCGCTACGGACAAACGATATTTGACCAGCAATGGAACTGGGCAAAGACGCCCGGTGACGGCGGCGTTGCCTGGGCGTCGGACATACCGATGCACGTTGCAAGCGTCAGCAAGCTGATCACCGCGATGGCAATGACCAAGCTGCTCTATAGCCGCAACATCTCCCCGGACGAGCATATTTTGCCATGGCTGCCAAAGTATTGGAACAAGGGGCCAGGCGTTGACCGGATCACTTTCCGACAACTTCTTACCCATACTTCGGGTCTTGTTCTGGTCGATGAGCCTGGTCCATCCGACTTCCAGTTCATGAAGGACCAGATTGCCATCGGCGCCGTGGGCAAACCGGGCTATAGGAACATGAACTTCGGACTGTGCCGCATTCTGATCAGCACCATCGATGCGCCATTCCTGTTCGACCTGTTCGGCCTGGGTGTCACCGATGCTTATTGGGACCTCACAACGATTCGATACTATGCGCGCTATGTCAGCGAAAACGTCTTCGCCCCGGCGGGCGTGACTTCGACTTTCGACCATATCGGAAACAATGCGCTCGCCTACCCGTATCTGGCCAATGTGCCCGGTTGGAGGTCAGGCGACCTTTCGACGATGTGCGGCGGTGTCGCTTGGCATCTTTCAGTTAATGACCTCCTCAGCGTGATGGCGACTTTTCGCCGGCGTGGCACCATCGTCGACCCTGCCAGAGCACAAACGATGCTCGACAGACAGTTTGGCATCGACGTGAAGAAGGATACGGCGCTTGGCCGCATCTACGCTAAGGGTGGTTTCTGGAGCTTCGACAAAGGGCGCTTTGTTGAGCAGAGCAACGTGTTTTTCTTGCCCAAAGGTATGGAACTGGTGATCTTGGCCAACTCGCCGTTTTGCCAGCCGGACACCGGCTTCATGGGCAAAGTGCTCGAAGCGATCGATGCCAATATCGAAATCAATCTTTTCACACTCGTGGTCGCAGCTTCTAGCGCGTTCGCGGCATTTGCGCTGTTCCGGAGAATGCGAGCAGGTAGCAACAGACGGTGACAGACAGCAAGCGCCTCCGTCGAGTGCGAAGCTCATATTCACTATTGTCTGCCATTCGGGCATGCTTGTTTTGGCAACTTAACTTAATAATAGGCAACAGAATTACCGAGCTAGGCAAGACGTATGAAGAGGCGAAAATAATATCTGTTCCGAGTCGCCGCCTAATGGTTGGCGGGACAGTCCCCTCCGTTCCACTACGAGGATTGCATCACCCACCCCGCCGCCACTACAGAACCGGACATTGAGACTGATGTATGCGTACCGCTGATACACGAGTTGAGCCGCAAAATATCATATATCGACAGAGAAACACGAAAATGAACAAACAAAATGAAAATCAATTTGTCTACAAAGATTCCAATGCGATGCGCTGGGCGGGGCTGCTCTTTTTGTTCGTGGGCCTCTTGTTCTACTTTATATTTGGATTTGTATTTGGATTTGGGAATGATCCATTTTTCTCATCCAGTGGTTGGACTGGTGTCTTTGAGAAACTGATTCCGTGGCTCTTTGTTGCTATAAGTCTGGCGATGGTTTTATTTTCCGCCAACCTGACCATCACTGCGGACAAGTCCACGCGCGTTTTGCAACTGCGCTACGGTTACCTGTTGTTCCACCGAACCGCAAACATTCCCTTCGACGATATCGCCGACATTCAGTCGCAGGCAGGCGTGAATGAGCGTAGAGCGGAAACGAGGGGTTATCGGCTGGTCGCGGTGCTCAAAAACGGGACGGTCGTTCCCTTCCGCAGTTATTTCACCCGCCACGACAACAAAAAGCAAGCGGCGGTTGACATGCGCTTTGCCGTCACTGGCTCGCGACATTCCGACGTTCCTCCTGTCAAGTCGGCTGGAGCATCATTGACGATATAGACGGTCTACAAAGCGACGATAATGTCCTCCTATCACGGCTATGTCACGAAACACCACGTGCTGATGTGAATGCGGCTATTTATGGTCGGCGGGGCAGTCCCCCCCGCTCTACTTCGGGGATTGCATCCCACTCCGTTGCACTGGGGGACTACGTCACCCACCCCGCCGCCACTACAGCCTGTCCTGACGGTTTTGGTCAGGGAACCGGACATTGAGACTGATGTATGCATACCGCTGATACATAAGTTAGCCGTTAAGGGAGATAGAGTAAAATAAGAGCGGAGCAAACAAAATGAAAGTTCCACATCCAATTCCTTATCAGGGCAGTAAACGCAATTTAGCAAAATATATCTTGCCGTTTTTTCCACTCGAAATCGGAACGCTTTTTGAGCCTTTTTCGGGTTCAGCGGCAATTTCGATTGCGGCGGCAGCACATGGAAAAGCGTCCCGTTTTCATTTGAATGATGTCAATCAGCCTTTAATCGCGCTATGGAATGAAATTATCTTTCATCCCAATGAAATTGCCGCGCAGTATGAAAACCTTTGGTCGGAAC
>JBARBA010000183.1:0-5481 GCA_049792555.1 Anaerolineales bacterium | reverse complement strand
CAATATCAGTTCCTTTGCGCAGGACGAGCAGGGAGAACTCTATATCCTGGATTACGGCGGGCAATTGATCCGTATTGCCCAGGCACCCATCGTCACGGCCACATTTAACTCCAGCCCAAGCCTGGATGGCTACATTATCGAAACCAGCGAAACTTCGGGTCTGGGCGGAACCATCAATGCAACCAGTCCTTTGCTGGCAGTGGGAGATACGGCCGCCAATCAGCAAATACGGGCAATCCTTTCATTCTACACGGGCAGTCTGCCGGATAATGCCGTCATCACATCTGCCAGACTCAGAATCAGAAAACAGAGCATTACCGGCGGGGACCCATTCGCATCCCTGGGATCGCTGTTGGCGGACGTAGGGACGCCGGTTTTCAGCGGCAACGCAGTTTTACAAAGCAGTGATTTTCAGGCTCTGGCAGGATATAATAGCGGCGCAAGATTCTCAAACCTGCCGGTTGCCGACTGGTATAGCGCGGTATTGACGCCCCTGAGTTTTTCAAAAATCAGCCTGACCGGCAACACCCAGTTCCGCCTGCGGTTTACTTTGGGCGATAATAACAATCGCGCCAGTGACCGAATCAATTTTTTGAGCGGTAATGCGGTTGCAGACAAACCCCAGTTGATTATCAGTTATTACGTGCCCTAAATCACTGTAATTCTGGTGGTTGACAGGATACTTTGCGATAAATGTATTGCGAAGTATCCTGTTTTCTTGGATTTTTAATAAAAGAATTATCTCCCTATCTTGACACACTTTGTCCATAATGATATACTCCGTGAACAATCATCTGATTAATCACATTTATCTTTTATGACATTGCGTGATCGCGTTGCCCCCGAGAGTCTTTCAGAGTTTTTGCGCTATCTGGCCGCCCACCAACAGGACGAGACCGGCCTGCCCGCTTTAACGGACTTGAGCCGCGAGTTGGGCATCAGCGTCGCCAGCCTGCGCGAGCAACTCGAAGTGGCGCGCGCCCTCGGCTTGGTGGAAGTCCGCCCACGCACCGGCATCCGCCGTCTGCCGTATTCGTTTTTACCGGCGGTACGCCAAAGCCTGGGATACGCCATGTCGCTCGATGAAAACAGTTTCGAAGCCTTCGCAGATTTTCGCAAGCACATCGAGTCGGCCTATTGGCATGAGGCCGCGCAGCAACTGACAGCCGAAGACCTTTCCCACCTCCAATCCCTGATGGAGCGCGCCTGGAACAAGCTTAACGGCGCGTCCATTCAAATTCCCCACGAGGAACACAAGCAATTACACCTGACTATTTACGGGCGGTTGAACAACCCATTCGTCAGCGGTATTTTGGAAGCCTATTGGCAAGCCTACGAGGCAATTGGGCTGAACATCTTTACCGATTACAAATATCTCCAGGAAGTCTGGCGGTACCACCAACAAATGGTGGACGCTATTTGCGCCAAAGATTACGAAGCCGGTTACAGAGCGCTGCTCGACCATACCGATCTCATCTATCGCCGGCCGGCAAATTAAATATTCCCTTAATATTATAGGAGCTTTATGACACAACGCATCGTGAATGACTTTTCCATCACCGTTGGCACGGAAAACGGTTCAGGCTCGCAAACGTCCAACGTGACGATTGTGCATGCGCTCTTCAAGATGGGCATCCCCGTATCGGGCAAGAATCTGCTCCCCAGCAACATTCAAGGGCTGCCGACCTGGTATATCATTCGCATCAACAAGGACGGATTCACCGCGCGCCGCGACGAGCAGGAAATTGTGGTGGCGGTTAACCCCAATTCGTTTGTGCGTGATCAGGCCAGCGTGGCCCCCGGCGGCGTGCTTTACTACGACGACTCGATCAAGCTGCCGATCACCCGCACCGATATCACGGTCTATACAATGCCGATCAAAGAGATTACCAAGAAGGATCCAAACATTCCCAATAACCTGCGCGACCAGGTTGGCAACATGGTGTATGTGGGTGTGCTGGCCCAGATGCTCGGCATTGACCTGGAAAAAATCAACGCCGCATTGAACTTTCACTTCAAAGGCAAGCAGAAACCAATCGACCTGAATTTCAGCGTCGTAAAGGCGGCGGCTGAGTGGGCAAAAGAACATCTTGAGAAGAAAGACCCCTACTATGTTGAGCCGATAAACAAAACCGAAGGACTGATCATCACCGACGGCAATACCGCCGCCGCACTTGGGTCCATTTACGGCGGCGTGCAGTTTGCGGCCTGGTACCCGATCACCCCGGCTACCAGCCTGGCAGAAGAACTCAACCATTACCTGCCCCTGCTGCGCAAAACGGAAGATGGCAAAAACACGTTCGCCGTTGTCCAGGCTGAAGATGAACTGGCCGCTTTGGGTATGGCCGTCGGCGCTGGCTGGAGCGGGTTGCGCGCCATGACCTCCACCTCCGGCCCCGGCTTGAGCCTGATGTCTGAGTTCGCCGGGTTGGCCTACTATACCGAAGTCCCGGTGGTGATCTGGGATGTAGTGCGTATCGGTCCCAGCACCGGCCTGCCCACCCGCACATCGCAAGGCGACCTGGGTTTCGCCGCCAGTATTGGTCACGGCGATAGCGACAGCGTCATCCTGATGCCCGGCACTGTCAATGAGTGCTTTGAATTTGGCTGGCGCGCTTTCGACATTGCCGAGCGCCTCCAGGCCCCGGTCTTTGTGATGAGCGACCTCGATTTCGGCTTCAATCAGTGGATGAGCGAACCTTTCAAGTACCCCGATACCCCCATGGATCGCGGCAAAATACTCTGGGAAGAAGACCTGGAAAAACTGACGGATCAATGGGGCCGCTATTTCGACAAAGACGGCGACGGCATCCCCTACCGCACCGTGCCCGGCAACCGCCACCCGGCCGGCGCCTACTTCACGCGCGGCACCGGGCACGATCCTTACGCCCGCTATTCTGAAGAAGGCCCAGTCTGGGAAGCCAACATGCTGCGCCTGAAGAAGAAATATGAAACCATCAAGTCCTATCTGCCCAAACCCATCATCAAGACGATGGATGGCGCAAAAATCGGCATTATCGCCTTCGGCTCGACCGACCCGGCCATCGACGAAGCCTGCTTTTTGCTGGAAAAGGAACATGGCCTGAAAACCGACTACATGCGCCTGCGCGCCATGCCTTTTGTAGACGAAGTCAAAGAATTCATCAAAACGCACGACAAAGTCTATGTCGTGGAAATGAACCGCGACGGGCAACTCTACCGGCAATTAATCATTGCCATGCCCGAGCTGGCAACCAAACTCGTCTGCACTGCTTACGGCGATGGCATGCCCCCCACCGCCCGGCGCATATGCAAAGAAATCCTCGCCAAGGATGGAAAATAACATGACAACTACCGCTCTCCCAATCGCCAACACCAACGTCCAGGTAAACCTGGTCGGTCTTGCCAAAAACGACTATCGCGGCCTGCCCAGCACGCTTTGCCAGGGCTGCGGCCATAATTCGATTGCCAATCAGATCATTGCCGCCGCTTACGAACTGAACATCGTCCCTGAACATGTGGTCAAGTTCAGCGGCATTGGCTGCTCGAGCAAATCACCCACCTACTTCTTGAACCGCTCCTTCGGTTTCAACAGCCTGCACGGACGTATGCCCTCCCTGGCCACCGGCGCATTGTTTGGCGACGCGAGCATGAAAGGACTTGGCATCTCAGGCGACGGCGACACCGCCAGCATCGGCATGGGCCAGTTCAAGCATACCATGCGCCGCAATCCCAACCTGGTCTACATCATTGAGAACAACGGCGTCTACGGCCTCACCAAAGGCCAGTTTTCCGCCACTGCTGAAATGGGCCTCAACCTGAAACACCAGGGCATCAACCAATACCTGCCGGTCGATATTTGCATGGAAGCCATCGCATCAAACGCCACGTTTGTCGCGCGCTCGTTTGCGGGCAATGCCAAACAGGTCAAGGAACTGATCAAGGCCGCCTTCGCCCACCAGGGTACCGCCATCCTGGATATCATCAGCCCTTGCGTGACTTTCAACAACAGCGAAACGGCCTACCATTCCTACGCCTGGGGCAAAGACCACGAAACGCCCCTGCACGAAATTTCCTATATCCCGCCGCGCGACGAGATCATGCTCGACGCCGAATTGAAAGCCGGCGAAATCCGCGAAGTTGCCATGCACGATGGCTCGACCATCGTCCTGAAGAACCTGGACAAAGACTACGACCCCACCAACCGCGCCAGTGCTCTGCAAATGCTCGAAGAAGCCCGCCAGAATAGCTGGATGCTGACCGGCCTGGTTTATGTGGACGAGAGCAGGCCCATGCTCTCTGAGCAATTCAACCTGACAGATACGCCGCTCAACCGCCTGACCGAGAAAGACCTGCGGCCCGCGCCTGAGACGCTCAAGATGATTAACGAGATGCTGTTCTGAGTAGCGGATGCCAAACGGACAAACGGATATTGAAACGGATTCAACGAGCCGGGCGCACTTTGCCCCGGCTCGTTTCTCTGCTCTCTATTCTCTATTCACTATTCTTATGTTAAGATTCGGGACATGATCGAAATCACGCCGGCGTTGAGCATCGAAGAAAGTGAAATCAAGCTGGACTTTATCCGCGCTTCGGGGCCGGGCGGACAGAACGTCAACAAAGTGGCGACGGCTGTGCAACTGCGCTTCGACATTCGGGCTTCCCCGTCGCTTGCGGACGAGGTCAAGCAGCGTTTAACCCGGCTGGCAGGCAAACGCGCCACCGCCGAGGGGATTCTCGTTATCGAGGCCAAACGCTACCGGACGCAGGAACAGAACCGGGCCGACGCCATCCTGCGTTTAACGGCATTAATCCAAAAGGCGCTGGAAAGACCCAAGTCGCGCCGCGCCACCCGTCCCAGCCTGGCGTCCCAAACCCGGCGCATCGAATCCAAAAAGAAGCGCGGGGATATCAAAAAAAAACGGGGCTTTGGCCCTAAAGAATGGGAGTAACAATGAAGAAAACAATCTTTGTAGTCATGATCCTGGCCCTGCTGACCGCCTGCGGGCCGACAAGCTACGTCCCCACCCCCGATCTCGCAGCCCCGCCGGACGACGGTTTCGTGACCACCCATTGCCCCACGATCTATTCCTCCGCGCCGTGGGGCACCAACCTGAAAGGGTCTGTCGTTTTGAATGACTATAAAACGACCTCGCATCTTTTCATGCTGAATCTTGAAAACGATACCCAGATAGATTTGGCCACCCTGAAAGACACCGTCTCCGACATTGTCGGCTCGCCGGATGGGAAAAGCGTCGGGTACAAATTGGGCCATCCCGAAATGAATGACTGGAGTTTTGTGGTTGCAGATGTGCAAGGCAAGCGCACCGCAGACGCCGTCTGGCCCAACGGTTTTTTTGTGATGGGCAGTTGGGTTAACAACCAGGAAATCTTACTGCTCGGCAACCCGGCGATTGTGGCTTTGAACCCTTACACCAAAACACAGAAAAATTTCAGCTTTGCAGACCTTCCGGGCTACCAGGTTGACCCCACCGGCAACCG
>JBARBA010000182.1:0-23041 GCA_049792555.1 Anaerolineales bacterium | reverse complement strand
CACCAGCTCTCCTGCCAACCTCAACGCTTGACCCGGTTTCAGCAGCAATCGCCAACTGTGACACGGCAACTTATGTCGTGCAGGATGGCGATTCTCTTTCCTCCATCGCCGCCAATTACGGAGTCCCGATGGAGGAGATCAAGATCTTCAACGGTCTGGCTTCCAACAGCGTTTTCACCGGGTCGACGCTGACGATCCCGTTATGCAAGCGCGCCGCCACCCCGGGGCCATCGCCGACAGCCACCATCCCCCCGCCCTATCCGGCTCCCAACCTGCTGCTCCCGGCTGACGGCGCATCCTTTTCACTGCTCAACGAAACCGTCGCCTTGCAGTGGGCTTCGATTGGCACCCTGCGCGACAGTGAAGCCTACATGGTCACCATCGAAGACGTAACGGATGGGCAGGGCCGTCGTCTGGTGGATTATGTCACCGATACAAAGTATATTATTCCGTCCTCCTTCCGTCCCAAAGACGGCCTTTCGCACATCTTCCGTTGGTGGGTCAGCACCGCCCGCCAGATGGGCGGAGTGGATGACCAGGGGCAACCCATCTGGACTTCGGCAGGAGCGCAATCCCTGCAAAGGGTATTCAACTGGCAAGGCACCGCCCTGGAAGCAACGCCTACACCATAAAAAAGCACAGCAAAAAACCTCCCCGCGTTTGCGGGGAGGTTTTTTGTTGGCAAATTGTCATTGAGCTGTCGGTGGGGCAGCCTTTTGGGCAATATCTTCGAGCATCTTGGTCGTGAGCGACTTGGGGCGTTCCAGCGGCTGCCCAAGCGCGCGCGCCCACACCAGGTTGGCGAGCACGCCCAGGGCGCGCCCCACGCCAAACAATACCGTGTAGAAATCGAACTCGCGCACACCATAATAGTGTTGCAGGGTGCCAGAGATGGCATCCAGGTTGGGAGCGGGATTTTTGGCTTTGCCCTGGTCTTTGAGAACCTGCGGCACCACCTCATAAACCAAATCGGCTAACTGAACCAGTTCATCATCAGGGAAACGTTCCTTGGCAAAATCCAGCAGTGCGGTAAAGCGAGGATCAGGCACACGTAACACGGCATGGCCGTAACCGGGGATGACATTCCCGCCTTTGAGGGTGTCCAACGAATATTGGTAGAGCTGTTCCCGGCTGGGAACGCCGCCATAGTGCTTGCGCACGCTCAACAGCCAGCTCAAAGCTTCCTGGTTGGCTAGACCATGCAAAGGTCCGGCCAGGCCATTCAGCCCGGCAGAAAAAGCAAAATACGCATCTGAAAGCGCTGAACCGACCAAATGGGTGGTATGCGACGATACGTTGCCCGATTCGTGGTCGGAATGGATCAGGAAATACAACCGGGAGAGATCAGCATAACCCTTCTGGTCTTCCACACCCATCATTTTGGCAAAACTCGCGCCAAAATCAAGATTGCGATCGGCAACAGGCGGCACATTGATGGTCTTGAAGCGCCAACCGTAGATGAAGGCGGCGATGGTCGGCAGCTTGGCAATCAGGTTCATCGAATCTTGCAGGGTCGGTTCCCAATAAGAATCCTTCTTCATGCCTTCGTTATACTTTTTGGCGAACTCAGACTGCCCCTGGAGTGAAATCACTGCCATGGAGAGCAAAACCATCGGTTGAGTGGTGCGCGGCATGGATTCGATAAACTCAAAGACATAATCCGGCACCCTGGAGCGCTCCGCCCATTCATGTTCCACTTCCTCGGCTTCGACCTTGGTGGGCACTTCACCGAGCAAAAGCAGGTGATACAACCCGCCGACGTAAGGCGCAGCAGCGCCACTCGGCTTGGGGAGCGCGGCCACCACCTCAGGGATGGTATAACCACGGAAACGAATACCTTCTGCCGGGTCGACGTAGGAAATATCTGTCACCAATGACTTGATGTCGCGCATTCCGCCATAGACCTGCCCCATCGTTATCTGGTCGACAACTACGTCGTCGTGATCTTTCGTCAGCTTCCTGACGCGTTCCCGCCACTCTGGTAATTGGGCTGCAATCTTATCGTGAAGAATCATAGTCTTTCTCTCCTGAATAGAATAAAGGGGATTCGAACAACGCCAAGTCTATAGCTTGACGAGCTTGCGCAAAGCCGAGAGTGTCTCGCCGACTGCCGCCGCAGATTTCTGCAAGGCGGCTTTTTCTTCGGTATCCAGCTTATATTCAAGTATCTTTTCAACACCCGCGCGCCCAAGCACGACAGGCGCGCCAAAGAACATATCTTTCAGGCCATACTGACCCTGCATATAAGCTGAGGCCGGGACGATCAAGTGCTTGTCTTTCAGGATTGCTTCGACCATCTGAGCCACCGCGGCAGCCGGAGCGTAATAGGCTGAACCGGTCTTGAGCAGGTTGATCACTTCAGCGCCGCCCTTGCGGGTGCGCTCTACGATGGCAGCCAACTTTTCAGCCGGGATGTAGTCGCATAGCGGGATGCCGGCAACGTTGGAGTAATGCGTGAGCGGGACCATTTCGTCCCCGTGGCCGCCCATTACATAGCAGTCGATATTTTCCACGCTGACACCGGTCTCCATTGCGACAAAAGCGCGCATACGCGCCGAATCGAGCACACCCGCCTGCCCCACAATGCGCTGCGGGGGAAGATTACCCACCTTCATGGCCAGGTAGACCATCGCATCCAACGGGTTGGTCAGGACAATGTAAACCGCATCCGGGGAATACTCCAGCGTTCCTGTGGTGGCCTTGCCGACGATATCGGCATTGACGGTTAACAGGTCGTCGCGGGTCATACCCGGTTTGCGCGACAGCCCCGCCGTGATGACGATGATGTCGGAGCCTTTTGTGGCTTCATAGCTATTCGAACCAACGATTTCCACATCCTTGCCGATAATGGGCATGGCTTCGAGCAAGTCCAGGCTTTTGCCCTGCGGCATGCCCTCCACCACATCCACCAGAACCAGGTCTGCCAGTTCACGTTCGGCCAGCCAATGGGCAAGGGTTGCGCCCGTCATACCAGCGCCAATAATTGAAACTTTATTCATTGCTCCTCCGTAATGGCGATTAATTCCAGATGGAGTTCGTTTCTACTCCATGTGAAGACGCGATTATACCGCTTGTCTCGTAATTCACGAAACTTCCTGGCAAGAATTACGAGTAAAAATTTGAATTCTGGTTCCGTTACGCAGAAATGCGCGCGGCGCTCTGTAAATGTATTTATATATGACTCCACTGCAAAAACGACTGGACAAAACATATCCAAATACAACCCTCCTCAATTGGCGGATTTCTTAATATAATGGTGGCAACCCACCAGCCAACGAGAGAAGCATGTTCAAGAAAAACATCAAACACCAACAACCAGCATTGATAAGCGCCGCCAGCGAACTATCTGAAAAGCAACGCAAACGTTTGGAGAATTCATGGGCGGGCACATTTTACCCGGAATTCTTTTGCCGGATTGACGAAGCCGCGTTTGCATGCATGTACTCTGAAATCAACTCCCGTCCGAATGTGCCGGTCAACGTACTGGTCGGACTGGAAGCCTTGAAAGCAGGTTTTGGCTGGAGCGACCAGGAACTTTACGAAAACTTTTGCTACAACCTGCAAGTGCGCTACGCATTGGGCTACGACCGCCTGGGCGATGGTGATTTTGAAATCCGCTCGATGTACCACTTTCGAGAACGCCTGAGCGGCTACAACGCCGAAAAAGGCATCAACTTGCTGGAAAAAGCCTTCGAGCAAATCACCGACGCCCAAATCGTCAACCTGAAAGTCCGCACCGGCATGCAGCGCATGGATTCGACGCAAATTGCCAGCAACATTGTCTCGGCCAGTCGCCTGCAACTGCTGGTGGAAGGCATCCAGCGCGTGGAGCGCATCTTGAGCGAGTCAGACAAAACGCGGCTGGCCGAAACGCTCGCGCCCTACATCAAAGATGACGCCGGGCATTACACCTACCGCGTCAAAGGCAAACAAGCGGTGGATGAACACCTGCAAGCCATTGGACACACCATCCACAACCTGTTGCAGGATTTGAAAACCGTCTACGCCACCGAAAGCGCCTACCGTGTTTTGGAGCGGCTCTTCGCTGAAAACTTCAACTTGATCCCAAGCGGACCGCGCCCGAAAGAAAACACCGAGATCACATCCGGTTGCCTGCAATCGGTGGACGACATCGAAGCCAGCTACCGCACCAAAGGCACAGGCCACTACAAAGGCTACGTTGCCAACATCACCGAAACCTGCGACCCGGAAAATGAAATTCAACTCATCACCAAGGTGCAGGTCGCGCCAAATAACATCGACGACGGACAATTGCTGGCCGAGGCCTTGCCCAACCTGAAAGCCCGCACCGACCTCGACACACTCGTCACCGATGGCGGCTTTGGCAGCGAAGTCAGCGACGCCGCCCTGCAAGAGCAGAACATCGTACTCATTCAAACCGCCATCCGTGGCGCACAACCCGACCCCGACAAATTCACCCTGGCCGATTTCGACATCCAGCAAGATGAACAAGGCCACCCAACCGCACTCACTTGCCCACAGGGACAAACCGTTCCCGTGACAGCCGGGCGCACCACCGGCTGGCAGGCACGCTTCGACCCAGCCATCTGTGCTACCTGTCCATTTCAACAAACCGGGCGTTGCCGCATCCAACCACAAAAACGCGACCCACGTTACTTGCTGACCTTCACTACGCCTGAGGTGCGAACAGCTAGACGGCGCCAAAATCATCGGACACATATCGGCGATAGCCACAATCTACGTTCTGCGGTTGAAGCCACTGTGCGGTCGGTGAAACACCCCTTCCCGGCAGGGAAACTGCCAGTGCGCGGAAAATTCCGCGTGACTTGCATGGCAATCGCCTCCGCCGCCACAACCAATGTACGGCGCATCCAACGCTACCTGAGCGCCAAAGCAAAGGCGGATCTGGCCATAAAAAGCCAACAAGATAAGTCAGGGAGCTTGCCAAAAGCGGGGCTGGTTTCTTTTTTCGCCCATGCCCAAGCTTTTCTGTCGCGCTGGTTAGGTTCCCGGCTGGCTTTCAGGCCAAGTTTGAGTTGTTAAAGATCGGCTTCTTGCAGCAGAGTCATATATACTGCCAACGGGCACAAATTGCGTTTTTAAGAAAACCAAGTGATACCATACCCGTAGGTCGGATTGCCAATCCGACTTACGCTCTGGCAAATATAGCGGTGATTCCAGCGCTCACCAGAGAAAGAAAACCGCAATTTATGCCCGCGCTTGGTATAGATGTCCAGAAAAATTATGTCCAGACGTTATCCACAGATTACGCAGACATCGTGCCCGTAGGGTATGACGCAGATAGAAACGGCAAAAGATTTAAAAAATCTCCCGAAGGGACGCCGGGACAGGTGTGCGAAAATCAGCGACATCGTGCCCGTAGGGTAAATCTGTGGACGAATTCTTGGTTCACGTGGAAAAAACTTTTCTGGAGAACTATATACTTGTTAAAGTTGAAAACTGGCATTTTCGCCGGGTAAAATATGCAAGTTTTCATCCTTGATCAGTATACTATCCAGATAGACCCTAAAATGGTAACAAAAAAAGAGACTTTCGATGTCAACTGTGAAAGCCTCCTTTTTTATTTCCGGGAAATTCGTCAAAGGCTAGGCATTCACCGTCTCTTTTTCAAGGAAATGTGTGGCCTGGATGGCTGCGGCTGCGCCCATCCCCGCCGAAGTAATCACCTGACGGAAATGGGAATCGGCCACTTCCCCGGCCACAAAGACACCCAGGACGCTGGTCTCCATCAAATGGTTGGCGTTAATATAGCCCAACTCATCCATATCGAGCTGGCCTTTGAACATTTGTGTATTGGGCGTATGGCCGATGAATATGAACACGCCGTCGGTTGGGAATTCACTCTCCGCGCCACTTTCGAGGTTCTTGAGCTTGACCGCCGTTACTTTGTCGACGCCGATCACCGCGGTGACGACCGAGTTCCAGATAAAGTTGACTTTGGGGTTGCCAAAAGCGCGGTTTTGCAACACCTTCCCGGCGCGCAGACTGTCACGGCGGTGGATAATTGTCACCGAAGTGGCAAAACGAGTCAGGAACAGGCCCTCTTCCAGCGCGCTATCGCCGCCGCCCACCACGACGACTTTCTTTTCCTTGAAAAACCAGCCGTCACAGGTGGCGCAGTACGAAACGCCCTTACCGGTCAGTTCATACTCGCCGGGGACTTCAAGGTGGTTGGGGCGCGCGCCGGTAGACACGATCAGGGTATCGGCCAGATATTCGCCGCTATCGCCGTTGACTTTAAAGGGCCGGGCGGATAAATCCACGCTGTTGGCCGTATCGAACTCGACCTTCGCCCCGAAGCGTTCGGCCTGTTTCTGAAAGAGTTCGCCCAGTTCCGAGCCGCCAACCCCATCTGGAAAGCCGGGGTAGTTTTCGATGGTGTTCGTCAGCGCTGCCTGGCCGCCCAGTTCAATGCCGGTCAATACCAGCGGCTCAAGCTCGGCGCGGGCGGCGTATAATGCCGCCGAAAGCCCGGCAGGACCGGAACCCAGCACCAGCACTTTGACGTGTCGTGGATCGTTCTCATTCGAAGAATTCCCTAGATTCAAAAGCATTATTGTCAACCTCGTTTCAAGTATGGTTCAATTCTATCAGA
Source organism: Anaerolineales bacterium (assembly GCA_049792555.1). Classification (GTDB taxonomy): domain Bacteria; phylum Chloroflexota; class Anaerolineae; order Anaerolineales; family Villigracilaceae; genus UBA5195. The sequence continues at coordinate 16,443 of JBARBA010000182.1, read as the reverse complement.
TGCTGCAAGGATGGAAAAGTTACAAAACCAATCCGTCCAACCCTGCCCTTTGGGGGGCAGACAATGGTTCCGATGTTCCCCCAGCCGGGGCTTGGGTGAGCCAAAAATCAAGGCAGTTTTGCCTGTTTATTATGTTTCTTCCATGCCGCCTTGAAAAGGACGGGCAAGTTTTTGCTGACCGGCGCAGCCTGGACGCGTTCCAACCAGCCGGATTCGGCTTCGGCGGCGCTGGCAAAACAATGGGCAGTGAAGGCGGCGCGTTCAGCGGCAGAGCGGGTACGCATTTCCTGCTCGGCGCGCACGAATTCGCTTTCAAGGGCGTCGCGTTCAGCCTGGTATACACCTATTCGGGTGGCGTAATCCCGCAGCACGGCGCGGTGCAGGTTTTCGTGCTGCCACCAGATGGTGGCACTGTCATGTTTGCCTTGAGGAGTCAAGCCAATATCCGGTAGACCGCCATCCAGCCAGACCGGTTTGAAAATGCTGGTGCAGGGGGCAGATGTGCCGGTAAGCCAATGGGTCTGTGTTTCGGGGGTCAACCGCGAAACCATCGAGCCGACCGACTGACCGTTGCGGACAGGCCCAAACCCGGCATGCATACATATATCGCTATTCGTCAGCCCAAGGGTGGGCGTCCAGTTCGGTTTCGCATCAGAGCCATGATCGCGCAAGTAAGCCATCATATTCGCAGCCGTAATCCCTCCCCGGCGGGCAGAAAGCAGGTCGGTGACGCGGCATTGGCGGGAAAAACCCTCGCCAAAACGGGTATACCAAAAATCGGAATAGCAGCGGGAGAAATCGAAATCGTCGCGGTTCTTGCACCAGCCCCGTTCGATGGCGTAATCCACCAACCCGGCGGAGGCCAGGTCCCACTCGCCGCCAATGGTGATGATGTTCGAGATGTTGTATACATCCTGCACCTGCACAGCGGCCCACTGCCGGCCGGCGGTCTCAAGCACCCAGGCTTCGCGCGGGTCGGCAATGATAAAACTATTATGGTAATAAAGCCGGTGGGTGAACCCGCAGTTACCGCCCTGCCCATGCGTTTCCAGCAGGGATGTGATCACATCCAGCGCAGCGCGAGCGGTTGCCCCGCGTTCAAGCCCCAGACGCAAGAAATCCATGCCAACCAAGCCAGGTCCCTTTTCATAAGGAACTTTGGTAAATACAGCTTCGTTGCCAATGACCACACCATGCTCGTTGCTTCCGATCTCTGCGCCCCAAATCCAGAATGGTTTGGCCAGCAACACGGCGAAGGTCTCTTCCACTTGGGGAATCTGGACGTGTGTGCATCGCACCTGGCTGCCGACAGGATGCAGCGCGTGAGGAACAATGATCAGTTCATGAGCTTCGTTTGGCTCCCGATCACTGTTTTTGGCGAACAATACCGAGCCATCGGCGGTGGCATTTCCAAGCGCAACAAGAGTATCACACATAAATGATCGCTTCCATAACAACAAATGTTAAACGTATCTTCTCGAAATTTGGGTGGAATTGTTGTTACAGGTGGTTCCGACACCTGCCCTGGCGGGCGGTGCCAGGGTACGGCAGCGGGACAGCGCCGCTGCCTACTCAACCACCAAATATTGAGAAGTTACTGTTAAACGTTAGATAATTCTTTCCGCAATCTCGCCGACTTTTGTAAACACTTCGGCAGGGGCATAGGCCTTGAGCGCTTCCAAATTGGTGTAACCCCAGGCTACTGCGCCAAAGGGAATTTTTACTTTTTGCGCCGCCTGGATGTCGCGGATTTCATCCCCAATGCAAATGGCTTCGTCTGCGTGGATACCGCTCTGCTTGAGGATTTTTTTCAATTTTGCCTGTTTGCCAAATATATGCACACCGCATTCGTAATAGTGGATCAACGCCACGTTTTCAGGGCCAAGAATTTTGCAAACATTTTCGTATGAATTTGAGGTAACGACACCCAGTTTAATTCCCTGGCTCGACAGGTCTTGCAAAAGCTGGTCGATCCCTTCAAACAAAGAGAAAAAATGGGCGTCTTCTGCCAGCAAGGTCATGACATGCTTGCTGATCCGCGGCACTTTCCACAGCGGAATATCGAGGTGTTTCATTACCCTGCGCGCATCCAAAGTTCTCAACATATCGATCTCATTCCTGTCGACCTTTTTTAATTTGAATTTTTCGCTAACTTGGTCCATGACATTCAAAACAAAAGGAAAAGTATCTGCCAGGGTGCCATCGAAGTCAAAAATGACGAGCTTATATTTCATACCAATACTCCATGAAAAAGTTAATCTGCCGTTTCGGCTATTGGTCCAGCCAGGTCCAACGCAGGATGCGACGCAGGACCGACAAGGAAGGGGTTATCGAACCAAGAATAAAGGCAGCGGAACGCCGAACCAATCTATTCGCAGCAGTATAATGCAAATAACAGGAAATGAAACGCCTGTTTTTTTCAAACCCTGGCAGGAATTGTTTTTGATCCGTTGAATGGCAAAACCAGGTCAGTTGAAGCAAAAGGGGCAGCGCCTGCCACTTGAAAAGTATGGCAGGCGCTGCGGTGCTTCACTATTCTACTTCTAATGGGTTATTCGTCGCTAAAGGCGAGGCTCTATGTTATGGTTGGGCGGTACCCCAGGTCAAAGTGCTACCTATATAAGCTGGGATGGTCGTCCAATCGGTGTAGCTGGCGGGGAGCGCGCCGGTCGTGTGCCACCAATCGTTCGTGCCACTGTAGTTGCTGCTCCAGTCACTCAAGTGCATGGCTGTATTGAAACCCCAATTGCTGCCTGCTCCCAGCGATGCCGTGCCAAAATTGACCGTGAAGTAGTAATTTGAGCCGGAGGCCAGCGTGGGGCCTGAAATTGTGGCTACGCCAGATTGATCGTAGTACTTCTCCAGGACATACATTGTGGATGTCTCAGAGCCATCCAGGGTGAAGTAGATGCGTATTGAGATGTTGGTCAGGGCGGTGGAACCGGTGTTGAGCACCTTGAGGTTGAAGGAGGTTGACTGAGTATTATCGGTGCCGCCGGTTACCAACTGGACTTTTAGACTGCCGCCGCTGCCAGGGGTTTGGGTAATCGTTGGGGTAAACGAAGGTCCAGGCGTTGGGGTGCGAGTGGGGGTGTTCGTGACCAAAGGCGTGAAGGTGCGGGTGGGAGTAAGAGTCGGGGTTGGCGTGCGGGTGGGTGTCAGCGTTGGGCCGCTGGTCGGCTCATTCCCTGCGGCGCGGATGCCACGGACGTAAGCCGGGATGTAGTTGGTGGATGTGAATGTGGTTGGCAGCGAGCCCATGGCATAACCGGTATGCCACCAGTCATTCGTGACATCCAGGTTCGCGCTATGGTCGCACATGGACAGGGTGCCCTGGAGAGTCCAGGCGGGCGGCGGGGTCGCGCCCAGGTCCAAGCGAGGCAGCACGTTTGCGCCATAGTCGAAGGTGAAATAGTAGACACTGCCGCTGTATTGTGTCGGGCCGGAAACTGTCGCTGAACCGGTCTGATAGTTCAACTGGAAGCAGTAATTGGTCGCCGGCTGGGTGCCATCCAGCGTGAAGTACAGGCGCGCGCTGACATTGGTCTGATCCCACTGGGAGGGGGCCTGGAGCTGATAGGTGAACTGTGACTGCGAAGTGGTATCGGAGCCGCTGCCTTCGAGCGCCATCGAGAGCACGCCCGGGCCGACGGTGGCGGTGGCCACCGGCGTGACGGTTGCGCCGGGCATCAAGCTGTTATAGTGGTCTTTAAAGCCCTGTCCAAATGCGTTCGGGCTTCCCAGCCAGTCATTGATCAAGATCGGGCCAGAACCGCACATCCCGGAACCCCAGGCGTTCCAGCCCCAGCCCAGGTAACTGGTTGTGGAGTAGGTATCCAGCCAGGTCATGGCGGTATCGACAAAGGTGTGGGCGCAGTCATTCTCACCAAGCTCGCCTGTGACGAGCGGAACGCTGTTCAGGACGGGCAACACGTTGGTGGTCCAACAGGTGGAGTTGTTGCACAGGTTGAAATTGTACAAGTGCCATGACGCCGCCAGGTTGCCGGCTGAGTCGGTAGGCTTGTAGGTCAGCCATTGGCTCAGGGCGTTGGAATATTCCAGACCGCCCAGCATGATGATATTGGTCGCCCCGGTGCCGCGCACCGTGTTGACCAGCGATTGCATCCCAACTGCCGTGAAGGGAACATCTGCGCCGTTGTCATCCGGCACGTGACCGCAAGCGCCGCCATCGCGCCAGCAGGTCCAGCCTGCGGTGCTATCGCTGTTGTTATCCGGGTAAGGCTCGTTGAACAGTTCGAAAATGACCGAGCTATTACTCTTGAAGGTGGTGGCAACCGAGGTCCAGAAAGCGGTGCTATGGTCGGCGTCAGGCATATTGGCTTGCCGTTTGGCCATGTACGTGCCGGGGGCGCTCCAGTGCAGGTCGAGGATGGCAACGATGCCCACGCTGTTCAGCAGGTTGACGTAATTCACAATCGCCTGCTGGTAGGGCGCGCCGCTCCATTGGGAAGGAATGCCGTTAATGGCCAGCCAACAGTCTTCGTTGAGTGGAATGCGGACGGCGTTGACCTTCCAGGTGAGCATGGCCTGCACCGCGACGGGATCGGTTGGGCCATCAAAGATGCCGGCCAAATGAGCGCACATATATTCGCCGCCGGCGTGGTTGACGCCAAACAGGCGCACCGTTTGGCCGGCGGTATTAAGGATCTTGTTGCCCGAAACGTGCAGGCCCTGGATGGAGGCCGGGGTCGCGGCGTAAGCGGTATCTCGGTAGGTAAGCGTTATTGACAAACCCAGAATTAGTATGGCACAGATGATGATGATACGGCGGTACATATTTTTCTCCTTTTTCATAGAATTGAGGACGGTGAGTATGGAAATCTTTTTTTGCATGAATGAGCTTTTTATAACTTTTCTCCTGGTCTTGGCGTTCGGCTCATTCTCCAGTGTGCAGGAGCAGGTTGCAACCTGAAATTTTTTATGGGAGCCTCCTTCCTGTTGTCACTCGAAAAGTGTCGCTTTTGCTGCGTCGAATGAAACCGGCTTGCATGAAGTTGCCTTACCTTATAATAAGTATAATGGTTAGCACCTTACAGCGACTATTCAACTGGCTTGCCAAGATTACAAAGCTGTATATTACCTGCGACCTATTTCAATCACATTGAGAATCACCTCTCTTTCTCGATGATGCGACCGGGCTGCGCATCTCGATACTTGTTCCTGGCGCTGTGTTTTGCGCTACAGTTCCGGTTGTCGAGTAAAATACTTCAAGCTAAACAGCTTATACATCAACGCTATATGCTACGGATATAAAAAGAGGACGATATGCAAAATACGGATAACAGTTTTGCCGCCAAACTCAACCGGCTCTTCGCAGAAAAAACGAAACCGGATGGAACGCCATACTCGAAAAGGGAAGTTGTTAAAGGCGTGCCCGCATTAGGCCCGGTTGAGCTTTGGCGGATCGAGCATGGCAGGCTTTCAAGACCTCGCAACGAAGTCGTCCAGGGCCTGGCGAAATTTTTCGGGGTTCCGCCGAGCTATTTTGAAGACGCCGATGCGCAAGCCTCGCCGAAACACCTGCGCCTTGAGGCTGCTTTCAGCGACTTCGAGGCGGATGCGGAAGAACGCAAAGCCGTGATTGAAATGATTCAAGCGATGATAGAGGCGAAGCGATAAATTTGCTTACCCGCTGTAAACGTCAGCGCAGGGAGCGCCATTAAAAACAGGGCGGGATGGCGAGTAAAGTTCGCATTCATTATAACAAATTGATGGACTGACGCGACCAAAATCACAGCGCCTGACACTTTTTCGAGTGTCAGGCGCTGTGATTTATTAACTGCTCATCAGGAAGGGCGCAAAGGCCGGTAAATTACTTGGCTTCGAAGTGACCACCGGCATTCGTCGTTGAATAGCTAACGTACCAGTAACCGCTTATCTTGGCCGGGTAAGAGCCAGAGGCAACGTAGAGATTGGTAAAGTTAGCGCCATTGATCGTCAAACTGGTCAGATTCCACGAGTTGACGTATGTGCCCAGGTTGGTTGATTGCCAGCAGAACGTGCCTGCGCCATCCTTCGTGAAAGGAGCCGCAATGCTGGAGGTAATCGGGCTGCATGCGCCGCCGCTTCCTCCCGGTGTGGGCGTGCGCGTCGGCGTAAACGTTGGGCCGGGAAGCGGCGTCTTGGTGCGGGTGGGCGTTGGGCCGCCGCTGCCGCCGCCGGTGATGGCAGCGGAGAAGCTGTTGATGGTCAGGCCGACGCCGCTGACCCACGGCTCAAAGCCCATCTGCATACTGGTCAGGTACCACGCGGTGGTGCCAAAGCCGGAGCCGCGCGTGATCGCGTCCAGCAGGAAGGGTTTCACGTCGGTATTGAAGCTGGTGATCCCCGATCCCTCATAGGACACCACGTTATTCTGGCCGTTGTTGCCGACCCAGACCGCCCAACTGCGTCCGCCGAGCGTAACCGTGCCGGTGTTCGAGCCAATCGGCTGGATCGAACCGACGTGGTTCAGCCAGATCATGATCTCGGTATCCTGGACGCCGCTGACGTTGGTATCGGCATTGAGCCAGATGTCATAGGCGGCGTCGTATGTGCCTGAACCCGGATAGGTCAGGCTGACGTTGGTGTTGGCTGCGCTGATGGCGCTAATCTGCATCGGCAGGTTGGTGCTGGGGCTGCAATTGCTGTAGTGGCAGCCGACGTAAATCGCCGGGTAGGACACCGGGGAGCCGCCGAGGTTGCCTACGCCGTCCTGCTGGACGATCTGGAAGCCCGAGGTGGTGACGTTGATGCACTGGGTGGCGGTGGTGCCCCAGCGGTTGTTCATGACAATGTAGCTGCCTTGCGTGGTGCTGCCGTACTGATCGCAAATCTGTCCTGTGGCGGCCTTGACCGATTGTGCGAATCCCAGCACCAACAATACTACTGAAACCAGGGCTATCGCTGCAAACTTGGGTGGAAAGGTGTTCTTTTTCATGATATTTTCTCCTTGTCTTGCTGATTCGACTGATTCTCAGTCGTCGATAAAAGTGAGTTGCGGTTTTCTAACATTTTGTGAAGAGCTTGCTCTTTTGCCAAAAATTGTTCCATAATTTCAGTATACTTCGCAGCACCTTACAGCGACTATTCAACTGGCCCCCGGCGATTACAAAGGTGTGAACGATTACAAAGATGAAAACCTTTCGGGGGAATCAAAAAAGAGCGCAGCCTGGGGTCGGCTTGCGCTCTTTTTTCTTCCCTTTACCTTTGCCCCATCACTCACACCTGAATCGCTCCAAAGACTGCTTCAACAGTCCCTGCGCCATGCCGTCCTGCGGGGTGTAAACCTTCCAAATGAAGTCGCGCCCGCCGCATTGCCAGACGGCCACGCCGCCGAAGGGCAGGAGGGGCGTGATGGTGGTGGTCGGTTGGTAGTAAACGTTCATATTGCCGACCAGCAGGACATCCAGGTTGCCTTGCAAGGTCTGGGATTCTTCCAGGATCAGCTTCATGGCCGCTTGCGGGTTGAAGTTGGGGTCGCTAATCTGCCAGTTTAACTGCATGAACAAAGTCTCGGTGTAGCCGAACAGGATGCCGTTTTTCAAGCTGCCGGGAACGGGCGGTTTGCTCATGACGCCCTCATCGACAAGCGCCATACCGGCCGGGTGACCGATGCAGAAGCCGTATTCGCAGAACAGCCCATCCAGCGGTACGCGCGTGGGCGAGGGGATGGGCGTGGGGAGCGGATAGGGGGTGGATGTGGGAATGGACGAGAGCGTGGCCGCCACCGCCGCGTCGATCTGGGGCTGCGGATCGGGCGTCGCCAGCGCGCCGCAGGATGCCAGGAGCAGGCTGAGGGTGATTACCAGCGCGGCGAGGTATTGGTATTTTTTGTGGGGTTGAATGGGCATAGGCACCTTATGATGATACAGGTGACTGTCACTTTAAGGGCAAGTGACAGTCACCCTTTACTTCAAATAGGGTTGCAGCGCGGCGAACCAGATTTGGGCGATTTTTTCGTAGCCGGCGGTGTTGGGATGGTTGCCGTCGGTGTACAACGTGGCGGGGTTGGTGAAGATATCCGTGTGGAAGAAATCAACCGTCTCAGCGCCGTACTGCGCGGCTTTGCGGCGGATGATTTCGTTGTAAGCATCCACGTGCCGGGACATGCGCGCCCGGTCGTCGGCGCTGGTGGCGGGGAAGGCCGGTTCTGCCGGGTTGGGCGGGCTGGCGACGACGGGACGCTTGGACTGGTCGTCGAGCAGGGCGATGAAGACTTTTGCGCCGCTGCGGGTGAGACGCCCCAGGATGATGTTGATGTTGGCTTCGTAGGTTTGCAAATCGGCCTGCTCGGCTTCGGCGGTCATTGGGTCGGGGCCGTATTCGTAAAGATACCACAAATCGTTGGAACCGATCCAAACTGTTGCGATGTGCGCTTTGGCGGCCACGGCTGCGTCCAACTGGGACGGCTCGCCGTTAAGGCCGTTGATCAAGTCGGTGCTGGTCCAGCCGGAACGGCCCAGGTTCTCCACCTTCGAGCCGGGACGCAGCCCATCGACGAGCGCCTGCAAGCGAGGCGGGTAGCCGCCCACGCCCGAGTCGTCGCCGTCGCCCTGGGTCAGGCTGTCGCCCAGGCTGACGATGCTCAACGGGCCGGGTGGGAGGGCGCTTTCAGCCTGGGGCGGGCTGATAGTTTTTTCGGCGGTGGCCGGGGCGGAGGGCGTGTCCGTTATGGGGGCGGGAGAGGCCGCTTCAACGGTGGGCGGCTGGGGGGAGTTGGATGCGCGCGGCGAAACTGCACAAGCGCAGGCCAAAAGCAAAATAACAGGGAGAACTCGCAGGGTCGCTTTCATTTTCGATTCCTTAAAAAAGAAAGCCGGTCTGCCTGACGAGGCAAACCGGCAATTATTTATTCGTCCAACGTTGAAATATCGCCTTCGGGCAAGCCCTGGGCGCGCGCTTTGAGCACGCGCCGCATAATTTTGCCGGAGCGCGTCTTGGGCAGTTTTTCGACAAAGGTGACGTCTTCGGGGCGGGCAATGGGGCTGAGGTGCTTGGATACGTGCTGGCGCAGTTCCTCGCCGAGTTCGGCGGAGGCGCTGAAGCCGTTGCGCAACAGGACGTAGGTATGGATGGCCTGCCCTTTGACTTCGTGCGGCAAGCCGATGGCGGCAGCTTCGGCGACGGCCGGGTGGCTGACCAGCGCCGATTCGATTTCGGCGGTGCCCAGTCGGTGGCCGGAGACTTTGATGACATCGTCCACGCGGCCAATGATCCAGTAGTAGCCGTCTTTGTCGCGCTTGGCCGAGTCGCCGGTCAGGTAGTGGCCGGGGAATTTGCTCCAGTACTGGTTGACGTAGCGCTGGTCATCGCCGTAGATGGTGCGCAGCATGGCAGGCCAGGGGTTCTTGAGCGTGAGGAAGCCTTCGGTGTCGTCGGGGACGGGGTCGCCGTGTTCGTCGAGGATTTCGGCTTCCTGGCCGAAGAAGGGCCGCGTGCCGGAGCCGGGCTTGAGTGGCACGACGGGCGTGGGGGTAATCATAAACATGCCGGTTTCGGTCTGCCACCAGGTATCCATGACCGGGCAGCGTTCTTTGCCGATGACGCGGTGGTACCAACGCCAGGCTTCGGGGTTGATCGGTTCGCCGACCGTGCCGAGCAGGCGCAGGGACGAAAGGTCGTGTTTGTTGGGCCAAGCTTCGCCGAAGCGCATCAGGGCGCGGATGGCGGTGGGGGCGGTGTAGAGGATGTTGATGCCGTAGCGTTCGACGCACTGCCACCAACGGTTCGGGTACGGGTACGAAGGGCCGCCTTCGAACATGAACGAGGTGGCGCCGTTGAGCAGCGGCCCGTAGACGATGTAGGAGTGCCCGGTGACCCAGCCGGGGTCGGCGGCGCACCAGTAGCGGTCTTCTTCTTTGATGTCGAAGACGTATTTCAGGGTGGCATACGTGCCGACCATATAGCCGCCATGCGTGTGCAGGATGGCTTTGGGTTTGCCGGTGGAGCCGGAGGTGTAGAGGATGTAGAGCGGGTCTTCGGCGTCCATCACTTCGGTAGGGCATTTGCCGTTGGCAATCGGCAGGGAGCACATGTCGTGGAACCAGTGGTCGCGCCCGGCTTCCATGCAGACTTCCTGCCCGGTGCGCTTGACGACGATCACGTTTTCGACGGAGGGGCAATGTTGGATGGCTTCATCGACGGTGTTCTTGAGCGGGAAGATTTTGCCGTTCTGGTAGCTACCGTCGCAGGTGATGACCAATTTCGACTGGCTGTCGTCGATGCGGCTTTGCAGCGCGTCTGCCGAGAAGCCGCCGAAGACCACCGAATGGATCGCGCCGACTTTGGCGCAGGCCAGCATGGCGAAGACGATCTCAGGGACGCGGCCCATGTAAATCGTGACCCGGTCGCCCTTTTGCACGCCCATGGATTTGATGATGTTGCCCATGCGGTTAACTTCGCGGTTGAGCGAATAATAGGAGAAGGTGCGGTCTGTCTTGCCGTCTTCGCTCTCCCAGATGAGCGCCAGTTTGTTTTTGCGGTAGGTCTTCAAGTGGCGTTCCACGCAGTTGTAGGCAATATTGACTTTTCCGCCCACGAACCATTTGAAAAAGGGCTTGTTCGAGTCGTCCAGCACTTTATCCCACTTCTGGAACCATTCGAGTTCTTCGGCTTCTTTGGCCCAGAACCCTTGCAGGTCGGTGCGGGCGAATTCGGCCAGCTTGTCCCAATCTTTGACGTTGGCCTGGGCGATGACTTCTTGCGAAGGGTAATAGACTTCGCCTTCCATTTCAGCTTTTTTGCCTGGCATAAGATGGTCTCCTTCGGGGTAGAATAGATACACATATTATACAGATAACTCTTATCCGATTCAACGAAAAAATGATGATTTTCCAGGAAAGCAATCCACAGATTTCACTGATTTTCGCAGATTTTAAGATTTTAAAAATCTGCGGCATCTGCGTAATCTGTGGATAAAATCTCTTGAACTTGAGAACCAAAAGGATTCCCCAAATGCCCGAAAACGAAACCATTTTCAAGCCAAAGTACAGCGGACGCTCGGCCTTTTCACTGTATCTCTGGCCGATCAGCTTGATCGCTTTTGTGTTTTTTACCGTGGACATGATCCACACCGCCAACTTTTATGCGGAAGGGCTAATGGCCCTGATATTTGCGCTGGCAGCCTTCAGCCCACCGTTCATTTATTTCCGCTCAATGCGCTTTGGGGAAGAAATTACCGTCAAGCGCTATTTCCTGCCGGACGTGGTAATCCAATACAAAGACATCATCAGCTTCCAATATTTCAGCATGAGGACCGCCAAAACGCGGATTGCGCTGAACGGCCTGACGCCGAAGAGTTTTGAAGAACTGGATCAAATCGTCAATCAATGGATCGCCAAAGGCAAGATCAAGCTGCCGAAACGGCGCTGATGCTTTTGTTGGGCACACTGCACACATGAAAAATTACTCCGAGCACTTTGGACGGCCCCCGGACTTCAGGGTTCATTACCACAGGCTTGACCCTGAAGGCCAACGCCGGCCTTTCAAATTCTTCCAGCATATGCGTTCCGATTTCACATACTCGGAATTCGATGTTCAAGCTGGGGTAGGTAACTATTTTATGATTCACCCGGAATTTGAGCAGGAAGATGGCGCGATCCTACCCGAAGATAAAACAGTGCCTCACGAAGGTTTGGCTGGAATGTGGATTGTGGTCAACGAAATGAGAGACTTTCACCGCAAAAGAATTGAGATTGGGGTGAAGGGCTTTATGATGGATGGGCCTTATCGGATTGCCGAAGTTGAAGTCATTGAAGTCGTCTCATTATGAAGGTAGCTGAAATGCTAACCCGTGCCGCCTAATCAAGTATTAAACCGTCTTGCAGGCCCGCCTAACGCGCAGGTGAGTTGACATGGACATAACGCAATATTTCGCCAGGGACTATCACGGCGCGCCGTTCGTCTTGTTTGGGACGGCGCACATTGCCACGCTGGTCGTGGTGGCGCTGTTCATCCTGGGGCTGACGCGCTTCAAGGGCGCTTCGGAGAAAACCCTGCGCAAAGTGCGCTGGACGCTGGCGATTGTGCTGTGGCTGAATGAAATCGCGTGGCACGCCTGGAATATAGCCATCGGCGCATGGACGATCCAAAGCATGTTGCCGCTGCAACTATGTAATGTGCTAGTCTGGATGTCGGGGTTCACGCTGATTTCCAGGAATCAGACCCTGTATGAGTTTTCTTATTTCCTGGGCATTGGCGCTGCCATCCAAACCCTGTTGACGCCCGACGCGGGCATGTACGGTTTCCCGCATTTCCGTTACATCCAACCGATGGTTTCGCATGGACTGCTGGTCAGCATTGGCGTGTACATGACCGTCGTCGAGGGCTTGCGCCCCACCTGGAAGTCGATGGCGCGGGTGTTCGTGATTACCAATCTTTATATGTTCGTCCTGTACTTTGTCAACACGGCCATCGGCAGCAACTATATGATGTTGAACTTCAAACCCGATGTGCCCAGCCTGTTGACCCTGATGCCCGCCTGGCCCTGGTACATTCCCTGCGCCGAAGCGCTGGCGGTGGTGATTTTCCTGCTGCTGTATTTGCCGTTTATGGTCAAAGATTGGCGGACGAAGGCAATGAGTGCGTAGAAAAAGTTTGTTAGCGCGCCAAACCGATGGGATGGTTTTCTACGCATACCGGCGGCTCGATTGCCGAAAAGCGCCGGTGGATGAATCCACCGGCTAGGAGTTGCGCCCGGTGAACCGGGCTTGAAAACCGCTCACTCAGGCAGCAAGAAAGCCCCGTTCACGGGGCGCAGCCTTTAGCGCGGCGATTCATCGCCGTGCGGCCACGGTGAGCAATGCGCGACGGTGTGCAAAGTGCAAAACGCCAAGACAGTGTCGAATTGTCCCAGCACTTTGGCGCGCTAACAAAAGTTTTGCGCCTGTTATTGCGCCAGAAAACCGAACTATGATAATATCGAAAACACAAACCCGGTGAACGATAGGAGAAACAACGTATGCCAAGACCTACCCGAACAGATTTGAATAAACCTTGGAACTCACCCAGCGGGGTGATGTGGGTCATCGCGACGCTGATGATGATACTCTTTCTTGTGATGGGCATTGGGCCTTTCGTGGCAGAGTGGGAGCAGGGAAGAGTTAACATGCTCGTAAAACTGAATTCGAATGGCGAGCTTGTCCTTGCGCCCGTCGCCGGGTCCGACGCCGCGTTAGCCGGGGTTGTACTCGGCAACGTGTTGTTGTCCGTTAATAAGACCTCGCTTCCCACAGGGACGAGTGTGAACCAGGCCATTGCGCTATTGAGCGGACCGGCGGGGCAACCCGTTACGGTGACGGTTCGCGCCGCCGACGGCCAGGAAAAAACCGTCACCATTACGCGCTCAGGAGAATACCTGAAGAGCCTGGCGGCAAGCGGGGTTTCCCTGGGGTTCGTAACCTACTATTACCTGGCGTTGGGGCTGCTGGTTGCGTTGATCTTTATCGGTTTAAGCGGCTGGGTGCTGTGGGGAAACTCCGTCACCAACCTGAACACGTTGATTGCGTTGACCCTGCTCTTTATGCCTTTCAGCATCAACATAGCGGCCACAGCAAGTTATGGAGTAACTGCTTTAAATACGGGTTGGCTTTATGCGCTGGCGCGCGCGGGCGGGTTATTGGGCATTGCCCTGTTATTGTTCCTGTTCCCGACGGGGAAATTTACCCCACCCTGGGGGCGCTGGGCCGCCATTGTCGTCGGGGTATGGATGATTCCCTTCTACGCAGAACTGCTACTGCAATATCCCCAGTTTTCTGCGGTGATCGATTGGGCATGGGTTGTTATTTTTGTCATTGGCATCGTGGCGCAGGTCATTCGCTTCTTTGACCCTGAGACGACGCCCATGCAGAAACGCAATCTGCTCATACTTCTTCTTGCAGGCGTTGCAGCCCTGGCAATTTACGTGGTCATTTGGCTGGTAAATAACTTTACACCCGATTCCTTCTTCATCAACCCGGCGGGCGTCTGGTTTGGCCTGCTCAGCACGCTGGCGTTGGACGGGGCGGCGGTATTCTTCGCCGTGCAACTTGTCCCCTTGAACAAGCAACTTATCCCCTCAAGCAAGCAACCCATCCCTTCAAAGAAGCAACCTGCCCCATCAAAAACAAAGCAGGTTGCCAGGAAGCGGTAAATTCAATTGCGCAGATCAGGCCGCATTTCGTCGTAGGGACGACTTGCCCAGGCATAAAATTCGCCTTTTCGAAAGGGGAAACCCGCTTGAGAAGATGCCGGACAAGCCTTGAAGGGCCGCCCCTGCCATTACCATTCAAAATCAATCCCGGAGCATCCACAACATGGACAAGCCCAAACCATTCGAAGCGATTGCCGCAAAATTTGGCATTTCAGACGAAAGCGCCAAATATTTCCTGGGGCAGGTGCAAAAGAGTTTCAAGAAAGAGAAACCGCCGCAACACATGATCCTCGATTTTATGATGATCAAGAAGTTCAAGGCCCTGCCCAAACCGCACGAGGTCGCAACGATGATGAACGAAGACGGCATCTGGATTTATCCCTTGAACGCCGCCCCGCCCGTCATCGAAGATGAAGATGACGGCTATTTTAGCGGAAAAGCGCCGTCGGCAGCCCCCGCGTCCAGTCGACCACGGCCCGCCCCCCGCAGGAAATTGCCGCCAGGGTAGGAGGCAATGCGTCGGGTGGATAACGGTTATTAAGGGTGGGTTGATGTAAGTTTTTGCCAGACGATAACGTGCTAAAATGAAAGTGTAGTAGTAAGGAGAATCAAAATGATAGAGACTAACATCAATGTTCGTATTCCAGGCAACCTGCTCAACTTGGGATTATCCCAGGATGAAATTCAGCGCCGGGTCTCGGAATGGTTGGTGTTCTCACTTTTCTCTGATGGAAAAATCTCATCGGGAAAAGCAGGGAAACTGCTCGGCTTGACCCGCCTCGAATTTATTGAACTCTTGAAAACACGCGGAATCGCTTTTATCAATTACAGCGATGACGAGCTAAAAGAAGAGTTCGAATCGGTCAAAAAACTTACCCCCCAAACAAAAAAATGATCGTCATTTCAGACACCACACCGCTGATTGGGTTGGCATCGATTGGCAGACTCGATCTTCTTTTTGCGTTGTTTGGAGAAGTTTATATTCCGCAAGCTGTTTACGATGAAACCGTTACCCATGGGCGCACCGAGGGAATAGCAAAACAGGCGGTTGCCAGCGCAGGTTGGATTCGCGCTATAAAAGTTCAAGACCGTCTGGCAGTGGATGTCTTACTTGATGAAATGGACTTGGGGGAAGTGGAAACAATCGTTCTTGCAATGGAAATCAAAGCTGAGTGGGTCTTAATGGATGAAAAAAAGGGAAGACGAAAGCTCACACAACTCAACATCCCCAAAATTGGAACTCTGGGTATTTTACTCAAAGCCAAACAACTCGGCCTGATTTCAAACCTAAAATCTGAAATTGAAAATTTGCAGAAATCAGGGTTTGGCATTGCACCGAGAATTGTTGACGAAATGTTACATCAAGCAGGTGAATAATTTCCTTTTGGAGCAACCAACCCGCTTTTTGGAGACAGTGCGAACATCTGGCGCGCTCCCATTAAAGGATGAGGGGGGTATCTGTATCACTTTCAAGAACGTTTACCCTAACCCGGACAAGCCGGAACCAAAAACCTTTAACCGCAGAGCACACAGAGTACGCGGAGAAAATCTTTAAAAACTCTGCGATCTCGGCGTTCTCTGCGGTAAGATTTTCTTGCTTTTTGTGCAAGGATTTAACTTCAAAGGTGCTATGGGACATTGCAATTTAGCGAGTCGACTTTTCGCGGGGAAATCGAAACCGATATCAAACAAATTCTCAACGTCATTCGTCAATACGAAACATCGGGCGATGGTTAACCAACCCATCGCCCGATGTTTATTTTAGCCCCTTGCAAAGAACATTATTTGGTTGTGGTGACAAACAAGATAAACGTATAACTCTGGGTATAGCCGGAGGCCTTGTTGATTGTAGCTGCAAAGACAGGCAGCTTTTCCCAGACGGTTGTATCGAACGAGGATGTGCTGGTGCCGGTTTTGATAAAATCGACCACCTTTGCTATATCGACATACATATAAGGCACACTCCCGGCAGGGAAGGCCTTCCACGTATTGGTGTAGGTGGCGCTGGCGGCAAGTGAGCCTTTTCCGCCCAGGCCTTTTTCCAGGCTGAGTTTGCTGGTTCCCAGGACGATATAGCCTTTATCTGCGCCGTAATACAGCACCGGGGATTCATAGCCCATGCCTTTTGGAAACGTCAGGCTTTGCAGCGCATAGTTTCCGAGGGTGACATCCTTTGTATCGGCGGTCAAATTCATATTCTTCGACAACCCGGCCAGCAGGTCTTTAAACCAACTGTCGAAGCCGTTTTCGTCTGAGGTGCTGGCAATGATTGATACTGTTGGCGAATTCACGCCATTGCCCACCACGGGGTG
>JBARBA010000181.1:0-10617 GCA_049792555.1 Anaerolineales bacterium | reverse complement strand
CTTTGACCGTGACCAGGTGGGTTTGCGGGGAATCTTCCAGCGGCGTCTCGAAGACCGCGGCGTCCGGCTCGGACTGCATGTTTTCGTGTCCGCCCCGGCACTGAGCGCAGGGACAGGCGGCTCGCAGCAGGGAAAACGGGTACAGGCTGGTGTGGCCGTCGTCCCAGGTGATGGTCATCTCGAGGGCGGCGCGGTTGGCAGTGATATTGGCGGGGTTGGACATGGTGGTCTCCGTAGTTCTAACAGTTTTCAAGTGGGCGACGGGGAATGACGAGCAGTGCGTAACGTTAAATACAGTTAGAGCATCGTCATTTTCGCTCAGAGCATCGTGATTTGTGTTTGGAGCAGCCCGATATGCGACTGGAGCAGCCCGATATGTGACTGAAATGGCATGATATGCGGCTTAAGCAGCCAGATATGTGACTTAAGCAACCCGATATGCGACCTAAGCAGCCCGATATGCGACTGGAGCAGCCCGATATGCGACTGGAACAGCCCGATATGCGACTGGAGCAGCCAGATATGTGACTGGAATAGCGCTATTTATGCTAAAAATATTGTCGCATGTGTTTTATAGAGCATGAAATCCGTTTTCTCTGACGTTAAATTGTGATGTCGGTTAGCTTTCTGCCACAGGCTGCGCTTGGGCCTGGATTTGAATGGCGGTATAGGGCGAACTGCTGCGCAGCTTGCCGAGAAAGCCAAACAAGTGGAACAGGAACCCATATTTCTTGCTCATTAATTCATTGATGTGCTTGAGCGCTGCGGGCGTTTCGTCGAGTTGGGCCTGGGCCGGGAGCCACTCGCCGAGGGGCTCGCCGCTGCCCGTCGAAGGCGCAATGCGCACCGCGCCGTTGTTGCGGATGCGCTTGACCTTGCCGGATTGGGCCTGGGTCCAGACGTACAGCGTTTCACCCTCCTGCGCAAACCAGACCGGGGTTTTGACGCCTACTCCGGTTTTGCGAAAGGTTTCGATGTTTAAATATTGTTGTTTTTCGAACGATTTCAGGTTCATGGAAGTCCTTTGGTGGGATTTGGATGCCAGCATAGCGCCAAGCCTCTAAAGTATAATACCTTTCACGGTCAGAAAACCCTCGATGAAAGTTTCGATTGTCACCCCATCGTTTAACCAGGCTCAGTACCTTGAGCAGACCATCCGCTCGGTGCTGGAGCAGGGTTATGCTCCGTTGGAGTATTTCGTCATGGACGGCGGCTCCGGCGACGGCAGCCGCGAGATCATTCAACAGTACGCCGGTCAACTCTCAGGGTGGGTTTCGGAAAAAGACAAAGGGCAGGCAGATGCAATCAATAAGGGCATCAAGCAGACGGGTGGTGAAATTGTCGCGTGGATCAACTCCGACGATTATTACCTGCCCGGCGCGATTGCCAGCGCGGTGGAAGCCTTCCGGCAGCACCCCGAAGCCGGGCTGGTCTACGGAAACGTCCTTTCCGTCGACGCCCACAGCCAATCCTTCAACCTTCAAACCTTCCAACCTTCCAACTTAGAAGATTTGATGGCTTTCCGCATCATCAGCCAGCCGGCCGTCTTCATGCGCCGTTCCGTGCTGGAGCAGGCCGGGCTGCTGGACGACTCGTACCACATGCTGCTCGACCACCATCTCTGGCTGCGCATGGCGCGCCTTGCGCCGATGGTGTACATCCCCCAAACGCTGGCCGCTGCGCGCTACCACGCCGAGGCCAAAAACCTGGCGCGCACCGCCGAGTTTGGGCAGGAAGCCTTCCGCATCGTGGCCTGGATGCAGTCCAGCCCAGAATTCGGCGAGGCTTTCAGGCGCGACGAAAAGCGCATCCGGGGCGGGGCGCAGCGTTTCGACGCATTTTACCGGCTCGAAGGCGGCAACTATGCGGCAGCGCTGAAATCTTACGCAAAGGCTTTCGGCTATTCGCCGCTGGTCGTTTTGCGCGAGGCGCACCGCGTAATCTTTGCTATACTTGGCCTGCTCGGCCTGGGCCGTTTGCGCGAGGTGTACATGGCCGCGCGCGGCTGGTATAAAAGTCAAAATCAATTGTCCACGAAGAACACGAAGGAAAACCTAAAACCTTAAACCGTTATGGAAAACAAAAACGCATCCTGGTTCTTTGGGAACCGTTATATTTTGATCGCCACACTCGTGGTGATCTTCGTGCTGGGGGCGGGCATCCGCTTCGACGACCTGACCGACCTGCCACTCGATTTTGCTCCCAACCGGCAGCTTTTTTCGGCGCTCAAGGCGCGCAGCATGTACTATGCCATGCTGCCCGAATCGGCCAACGTGCCGGCCTGGCAGCGCGCCATGGCCGCCAAACAAACGACGGCGGTCATCGAACCGCCCATCATTGAAATCATCACGGCGCTCACCTATCGCGTTTTCGGCGAATATCTGTGGATTGCGCGCATCTACTCCATTTTGTTTTGGCTGATCGGCGGAATCTTCCTGTTCCTGCTGGCGCGCGAACTGGCTTCGCTGGAGGGCGCTGTCATTGCGCTGCTCTTTTACTTTTTCCAACCCTATGGCGTGATTGCCAGCCGCTCCTTCCAACCGGACCCGCTGATGACGGCCCTGATCGTCATCGCCGCCTGGAGCCTGTATCGCTGGCGCTCGGTCGGGACGTGGAAATGGGCCATCGCCGCCGGGCTGCTTGCCGGGGCGGCGGTGCTTTCCAAAAACGTGGCCGTCTTCCCGCTGGGGTTGGCCGCGCTGGCGCTCGTGTTGGAACGCGGCCCGCTTGCACCCGGTAGGGCGCGCATCTTGCTCAAAGACCGTCAAACCTGGGCGGTGGCGGCGCTTGCCATTCTGCCCACCGCCGTTTATACGCTCTATGGCCTGCACGACGGATTCCTCGCCAGCCAGTTTGCCATGCGCTTCTTCCCCGAAATGTGGGCGACGGGCGCATTCTACCTGCAATGGCTCGGCCAAATCGACGGCGTGGCCGGGCTGGGCGCTTTTTGCGTTGCGCTGGCGGGCGTCTTCGTCGCCGGGCCGCGCCCGATGAAATTCCTGGCCGGGTTGTGGCTGGGTTATTTCGTCTTCGGCATGACTTTTGCCTACCATATCACCACCCATGATTATTACAACCTGATGGTCATCCCGCTCGTGGCGCTGTCGCTTGCCCCGGCCACACAAGCGTTCGTCGAACGCGCAAAAAGTTTGCAGGCCGGACGGGTTGCGCGCGCCGTGTTTTCGGCGCTGGTCATCTTCATCGTCGCCGTCCAAATATGGAACGTACACGTCACCCTGGTGCGCGAAGACTGGCGTCCCGACGCCGTTTTTTGGACCAAACTCGGCGAAAAACTCGGTCACAGCAACGTCCCGGTTTTGACCATCGCGCAAGATTACGGTTTCCGGCTGGCGTATTGGGGCTGGCAGGACGTCGACCCCTGGTACTCCACCGGCGACCTGGAACTGCGCGCGCTCGACAACCGCGTGATCGACCTCGGCCAGCGCCTGATCGATAGGGTTGCGGGCAAAAAATTCCTGGTGGTGACGCAAACCAAACAGTTTGCCTCGCAGCCGGCCATCCGGGTTTACATCATCCGAAATTTCCCCATCTATGCGCGCGGGAAAGGCTACATCATTTACGATCTCGCGCACCCCAGGAAGACAAAGTAATGGCTACGCCTAATCCCCTCGTTTCGATCGTGACTCCCTCCTTCAACCAGGCCCGTTATATCGAGGCTACCATCCGCTCGGTGCTGGATCAGGAGAACCCCCGAAGTGAAGCGGAGCGGGGCTACCCGTCAGTTGAATACATCGTTGTGGACGGCGGCTCCAGCGACGGGGCGGTGGACATCATCCGCAGCCACGCCGACCAACTGGCCTGGTGGGTCTCCGAAAAAGACAAGGGCCAGACCGACGCGCTCAACAAGGGCTTCGCCCAGGCGAAGGGGCAAATTTTGGCCTGGATCAACTCCGACGACACCTACGAACCCGGCGCGGTGGCCGCCGCTGTCCGTTACCTGACGGCGCACCCCGAAATCGGCATGGTCTACGCCGATACCAACTTCATGGACGAAAAAGGCCGCGTCATCGGGCGCTTCCCCGCCGCCCAGACCGACTACCGCCGCCTGCGCCAGGGCTACGTGCATATCCCGCAGCAGGCGGCCTTCTTCCGCGCCGACCTGTGGCGGCGCGTAGGCCCGCTCGACCCCGATTTTTACTTTGCGATGGACTACGACCTGTGGGTGCGCCTGGCCAAACTGGCCCCCTTCGCCTACCTGCCAGGCCAGACCTGGGCCAACTTCCGCCTGCACAAAAACGCCAAAACCGTCGCCGCCGACGAACGCTGCTGGCCCGAAATGCTCAACGTCCATTACCGCGACGGCGGCTCGTTCTTTGCGCCGATTGTGGCCAAATACTACCTGCGCAAGCTGGCCGCGCCGCTGGTGAACTGGATGCGTCAGCGGCAGATGAAACGGTATGATGAGTAGAGTAAAATGATCTTATGAGCCTACCTTTGTTTCAAGCCCCCAAGCCAATACACGATCACTTTACCAGTGACGCCGAGATCGTATTGTTTAATGGCGCTATTCAAGCTTTGCTTGCTGAAATCCCCGATCAGACAGTTCAATTAGTCATCACATCTCCTCCTTATAATCTTGGCAAAGATTATGAACACAAGGTCGATATTGAAAAATACCTCGAACAGCAAACTGGAATTATTGCTGAACTGTTTCGGGTGCTGAAAGATGGCGGCAGCTTGTGCTGGCAAGTGGGCAACTTTGTCGAAGATGGCGAAGTCTATCCTTTGGACATTTTGTATTACGGGATATTCAAAAAACTTGGGCTGAATTTGCGCAACCGGATCATCTGGCGCTTCGGGCATGGGCTTCATGCTTCGAAACGTTTTTCCGGGAGGTATGAAACCATTTTATGGTTTACAAAAGGCGAGCCATATTTATTCAACCTTGATCATGTTCGTGTGCCATCGAAATATCCCGGAAAGCGCCATTTCAAAGGAGAGAAAAGGGGACAGCTTTCCGGGAACCCGCTGGGCAAAAACCCTTCCGATGTTTGGGAAGTGCTCTTGCAAGATTGGGAAAGCGAAATTTGGGATATTCCGAACGTCAAAGCCAACCACCCCGAAAAGACAGATCATCCCTGCCAGTATCCGATTGAGTTGGTTGAGCGTTGTGTGCTTGCCCTGACGAATGAAAACGATTGGGTTTTGGACCCATTTGCGGGTGTGGGTTCATCCTTGATCGCAGCCATCAAAAATAACCGCCGCGCAGCAGGCAGCGATAAAGAGCCGGAATACGTCAAACTGGCGCGTGAGCGAATTCTGGCTTATTTCAACGGCACGCTTGGCTATCGTCCACTCGGCACGCCCGTGTATCAGCCGACGGGCAAAGACAAGGTATCGAAAATCCCGGATGAATGGAAGGTCAACTATCAGCAAAACAATCTCATGGATGAAAAAGGAGAATACGGCAAATGAAAATCGTTGGCTTTTATTCTTTCAATGGCGGCGCAGATGTGGTTCAAACGAAGTATGCAAAAGAATTCGACGAAGTCAAACAAATTCTCACCGGTATTGACACAGAAAAACATAAGACAAAACGCAGCGAAGAAAAAACCATGCCCGGCAAGATCTTATACAGCCCTCGCTCACTAAACCAGGAAATAAGCGATGGCTTTTTAGGCATGAAATGGGAGAAGAAAAGAGTTTCATGTAATTATCCGACACAGTATTACAGCGCAGGCTACGAAGCGCCTCAAGTTTCCAGGGGAGCTTTTCGAGAAATGGACTTCATCAAAAACAGACTTGGCATTGAAGTCCAGTTTGGCAAGTATTCTTTCATGGTCTACAACGTTTGCGCCAAAATGACCATTTTCCACAACATGGGGTTCATCGATGTTGGCATAGAGATTGTGCCGGTCAAAGAATTGGCCGAAGATATGTCATCGGGCGTTTCTTACTTCGAACAATTCGTTTGGGATTTGGAAAAACGCGGCGTTTCCGATATTGATATACCAGTCTTAATCTTGGGGGTTGCGCCTTAATGAAAACCTGGCTGCTCGCTCCTCCTTCGCTCGATAATCTCATCCGCCTGCTGCGCGCCTGGCGCTTTTGGGTGCTGGGCGCGCTCGTCGGCGGGCTGCTGGGCGCGGCGGTTTACGCCGTCTTCCCGCCCGCATACCGCGCCCGCGCCGTCGTCACAGTTGATTTCAACCTGGAACAATCCTGGCCCGATAACCCCGATTCGCAACTGTTTTATTACCTCGACCGCGAGTCGCGCAAGCTGGCGGATGTGGCCTGGGCCGACGCCACGCTGCAAACCGTCGCCGTCAAAACGGGAATACCCATCCTTGCGCTGCGCTCCGGCAAACTGGAACTCAGCCAACCGCAGGACGGCGGCTGGAGTTTTTACGCCGACGACCCGCAGCCGGATGTGGCCGTCAAACTGGCATCGGCCTGGGCCGAGGCGTTTACCGCCCAGGCCCGGCAGGGCATTCAAACCGAAGTAGCCCTGGACGCCGCTCGCAAGGCGCTGGGGACCAACCCTGCTGACGAAAAACTCAAATCCAGGGTAAACGCCCTGGAAACCCAAGCGCCGGGCATCACGCCCGATCTGCAAATTTCCCTGTCCCAAAGCAAAGACCTGCCCGCCACGCGCAAAACCGGCCTGGGGACGTATGTTCTTGCAGGAGCGGGGCTGTTCCTGGCACTGTGCGCCTTTTGGTTTTTGTTCTTTCCAATTGGTCAGAATCGAGTATAAAGAGATGGTTGCAGGCAAACAAATAGCAAAAAAGGAGCACACAGATGAACGACTCTGAACTCTTAAGATTATTCCGGGATATGGAATCTGATCGAGTAGAGCGCAAAGCATCGTTGTCAGACCAGGATAAAGGCTATCAGGCAATTTGTGCTTTTGCAAATGATTTACCTAACCACCGTTCATCCGGTGTATTATTTTATGGGGTAAATGATAATGGTACTTGCGCTAATACGCCTATTACGGATGAGTTACTTTTGAAATTAGCTCAAATGCGTGATAATGGGAAAATTTTGCCCATTCCATCGCTGATAGTTCAAAAAAAGGTTTTGGATGGATGTGAAGTTGCAGTGGTGATTGTAGAACCATCGGATGCACCGCCAGTGCGCTATGATGGCCGGATTTGGGTACGGGTTGGTCCACGCCGGGCGATTGCTACGCAGGACGAGGAGCGTCGCTTGAGCGAAAAACGCCGGGCGCGGGATTTACCTTTTGATTTATGGCCTGTGACAGACACTGGTTTGCGAGATTTAAATTTAGACTTGTTTCATTCCACCTACTTGCCGTCTGCAATTGCACCCGATATCTTACAACAAAACCAACGCACCATCGAACAACAATTGGCTTCACTGCGGTTCCTGACCCCTGATCATATACCAACTATTCTGGGCATTTTGACACTTGGAATTGAACCGCGTGGTTATGTGCCAGGTAGTTATGTGCAATTTGTCAGGTTTGATGGGGTTGATTCAACGTCCCCCATTCGTGACCAAAAGGAAGTGGGTGGGCCATTACCTGAATCATTAAGACAACTCGATTCTTTGTTGGAAATTAATATCTCAACCGTCACGGACTTAACTTCTGCTGCTACAGAAATTCGCAAACCGGATTATCCGTTGGCAGCCATTCAACAATTAGCGCGAAACGCTATTATGCACCGCAATTACCAGACCAGCAACGCGCCGGTACGAATTTATTGGTTCGATGACCGCATTGAGATTCAAAACCCCGGTGGGCCATTTGGACAAGTGAATAAAGCCAATTTTGGACAGCCAGGCCTGACGGATTATCGTAACCCTCATCTTGCCGAAGCCATGCGAAATTTGGGATATGTGCAACAGTTTGGAGTTGGTATTGCAATTGCGCGCGAACAATTGCGACGGAATGGAAATCCAGATTTGGAATTTACGGTTGAGGATACTCATATTTTAGCAACCTTGCGGAGGCGTGCATGAACAACGTTCCGATCATTGCGTTTTTCAACAACAAAGGTGGGGTCGGCAAAACGTCGCTGGTCTATCACCTGGCATGGATGTACGCCGACTTGGGTTACAACACGCTTGCCGCTGATCTGGATCCTCAAGCCAACCTGACTGCCGCATTCCTGGATGATGACAGGTTGGAGCAAATTTGGCCGGACGGTGAACACCCGAAGACAATTTATGGTTCCATCCAGCCGTTGCTAAAAGGTATCGGGGACATAGCCAAACCAAGCATTGAAGAAATTGATGGAAATCTGGCCTTACTGCCCGGCGATCTGGCGCTAGCCGGGTTTGAAGATGATCTGTCCAACCAATGGCCTGATTGTCTTGACCGTAAAGAACGCGCTTTTCGGGTCATGTCTGCTTTTTGGCGCGCAATACAACAGGCTGCGGCTCAAAAGCAATCGCAACTTGTTTTGATGGATTTAGGGCCTAATTTGGGCCCAATCAATCGCGCTGCGCTTATTGCCGCCAATTATGTGGTGGTTCCACTTGCGCCAGATTTATTTTCCTTACAAGGGTTGCGCAATCTAGGACCGACTTTGCGGCGCTGGCGCGCAGAATGGCAAGAGCGCCTGCCGCGCAACCCGGCGAGCGATTTACCATTGCCGGGTGGAGAAATGTCTCCAATTGGGTATATTGTGATGCAACATTCTGTGCGCCTTGACCGCCCAATCCGCGCTTATGACCGTTGGATTGAACGCATTCCTTACGAGTATCGCCAATCGGTGCTCAACCAGCCAACCCAAAACACGCCTGTAATGGCCGAAGATCCATATTGCCTGATACTGCTCAAACACTACCGCAGCTTGATGCCAATGGCACAGGAAGCGCATAAGCCCATGTTCCACCTTAAGCCAGCAGACGGAGCGATCGGTTCCCATATTCAAGCCGTCCAATTAGCTTATCAAGATTTTAAGAGCCTCGCTTATAAAATTCGCGTTGCCGCAAACTTATAAAAAAACGTAACTGCTCACCCATCAGAAAATAGAACACAGATTTGACGGATTAAGCTGATTTTCGCGGGTAAATCCAAAAAGAATCTGTGTAAATCCGCCTGATCAGCGTCATCCGCGTTCTATTGGAGCCATAACGGGCAAGAGCCTGAGCAGTCACAAAAAAACACATGACCTTTTTATGCCAAAACTCTCCCTCGATAACATCTCCCGCCTGCTCTGGGCCTTGGTGCTGGTCACGCTACCGGTCACCAGTTTTCGCTACGTGCCTTTCATGGGGGATGGTACCTACGTGCGGCCGCTGGCGATCTATCCGCTGGCGTTGCTCTGGCCGGTTTTGCTGATCCGGTTGAAGCAAGGCAAGATCGCCCGTCCCTGGCCGGGGGCGCTGACAGTTGTGCTGGCTTTCGCGCTGGCCGCGCTGGCGGCGACGGTTTTTGGCGGGCTGCTGGCTCCGCTCCCCTTGCGCGGCGCAGATTATTTCGACCGCGCCATCCGCGCGCTGCTGACGGTGGGCATCGGGCTGGCGTTTTTCGTCGCGGCGATCTGGATGAACCAGTCGGAAGCCGATCTCAAGTTTTCGGTCAAATGGTTGCTGGCCGGGCTGGCGCTTGACCTGGCTTGGAGCGCCGCGCAATTCATCGGGTTGAACACCGGCTACCGCCAGCAACTCATCAAAATCCAGAATTTATTCTCAGTGCGCGGGCTGGTGCAAAACAAACGCGCTTCGGGTTTCGCTTTCGAGCCGTCGTGGCTGGCCGGGCAACTGGCGGCGCTGTATTTGCCGTGGCTGTTCGCCGCGCTGCTTTCAGGGTATCGAATATTCACAGATACGGAATACGCAACACGCAATACGCATTACGTATCACGTGTTGCGTATTCCGTATTCCGTATGGTTGGGCGCTGGATCGAGCCAGTTTTACTCCTCGGCTCCCTGGCCTGCTTGCTCATCACCTACTCCCGCTCCGGGCTGGCGACGGTGGTTTTGGCGGCGCTCTTCACCTTTGTCGTGGCCGGCCGCGAAACGGCGTCCGCTTTTTGGGGCTGGGTTCGGGCCGGATTTAATGTTCAGCGTTGGACAAGCCGCCGGGCAGCGATCAAGGCTGCGGGGAGTCGCGTGCTTTTGGCCGGTTTGGCGGTGGCGGTGCTCGCAGGCGCAACCGTCTTTTTGGCGGATAAAGGCTATATCGCGGCGCTTTTTAAATCCCAAAAAGAAGATTTGTTTTCATACGCCGTAGACGCCTATCTCGGCCCGCGCCTGGCGTATTCGGCGGCGGCAATGGACACCTTCCAGGAGTCGCCCTGGCTGGGCGTGGGGCTGGGCGCGAGCGGTTTCACGATGTACAATCACATGCCCGATTGGGCGCTGGCCGGTGTGCCCGAAATTGCGCAGCAACTCAGCCCGGATTCGCGCCTGTACCCGAACCCGAAAGACTTGTATGCGCGCCTGCTGGCCGAGACGGGACTGTTGGGGTTTGCGCTGTTCGTGGCTTTTTACCTGGCGCTGCTGGCAGATGCCCTGGGCCTGCTGCACGGGCGCAGCGCGGCGGCGCGCTGGCTGGCGATGGCGGCGCTGTTCACGTTTGCGGCAGTGGTTTTGCAGGGCTTTTCACAGGATTCGTTTGCCATGCCTGAAATGTGGGTCAATCTCGGAATGCTGGCAGGCGCGGCGGCTGTTTTGAAG
>JBARBA010000180.1:0-3331 GCA_049792555.1 Anaerolineales bacterium | reverse complement strand
TAGTTTGGCCCCCGCCTGCAATTGGGCAGGCGGGGCGCTAAAGGCAGCCGGCAGGGCGTCGGGCGCATACCAGATATCGTAGCTGCCAGGGCCGCCGTAGATTTTCTGGGCATTCGCCGGGAGCGGCAATGGTAGCGTACCGATAGCCGGCGTCGCCACGTAGTATTTTGGCATAGCAATGAAGGGCACATCGTTCAGGTGTTGGCGATACCAGGCAAGCAATTCTCGGGTGTAATCAAAGTTGATGAGAGGCATTTCGTAGCGGTAAGCGATCGACACGCCTGGAGGGTAAGATTCGCCTTCCCCGATCTGGGTATAGTACAACCCATGGTCGTGTCCCTTGAGCCAACTCAAAGAATTCTCCAGGGTATGGTCTACACTCTCCCCCGCCCGAAAAGCAAAGGCCTTATTGACATCATAAACGTCGACAATTGAGGCCGCCATCACTGCTATAAGAATGAAACTAAGCAGCCCCCAAAGCGGAATGCTGAGTTTGATGGCGCGCTCCTCTGATTCTACCTTCAACCCCCCACTCGGTGAGTGGGCGCGTCCCCATTGCCGGACATAACGGTACAGGCCCTGCCATCCCAGCCCGGCTACTACAAGCAAAGGACTGGCAGCAATCACCAGCAGGCGGTTGGGAAAACGGAAATTGTATAAGAAGGGGATCAACTCGTAGATATAATGCACCGGCGTATACTTGTTCCCCGCCCAGGCCAGGATCGCCAACGTCAGCAGCCCCGCCGCAATCAACGGCAGGCGACGCCGGCGGTCCCGAACCAGCGTCAGCGGCGCAAGGCAGAAGGCAGCTACCAGGGCGCTGGCACCGATGTAAAACCATTTCCAGCCGCCGCCATCCAGCCCTAAAACATCCGCACCTTCCCAGCTTCGATCGGAGATAGAGTACTGAAACACCTCATAAGGGATAGGCAGCGAAAAGCCTTGTCCCGGGTCATCGCTGCCCCAGCGATTGAACAGGGGATAACCGTGAAAGACGGGCAGGAAAACAACGGCCAACAAACCGGCGCTGATCGTGGCAACACACACAGCTCGCAAAAAACGTACCCGGCGTTTGGACGGCGACGACAAGAATAAAAATAACAGTGTCAGAACGCCCAAGCTACCCAGCAGGTAGAGGGGAGAATATCCATTCCCCGTTGTCAAAGCCATCATGATCGTGAGCGCCGTCAATACAATCGAGGTCCAGTCACGACGGCGCAAAGTCCACCACAAAGCAGCAAAGCACCAGGGAAACCAGACGAACCCCAACAGCAACTGATACCAGCCGTAGGCCCAAAAAAAAGCCAGCCCGCCGGAGAACATGAATATCAATGCACTCCACAGCCGCGAGAAGCCGCGCACGCCAAAAACGTGCGCAAATAGCCATTGCCCGATGCCAGCCAACAGGAAAGCGAAAAAAGCGGAAACCTTCATGCCATTGATCCCCCCAAACAACATAATAAACAACAGGGAGGTAGGATGCCAGAAGTGGGCAAGCGGGTCTTCCACAAAGGGAATCCCTGTCATTGAATATGGATTCCATAAAGGCACCTCCCCATAGCGATTCAAGCCGATCTCGGCCAAGATCGAAAAATTGGAGATTTCATTATGCTCGCCGCCTTCCTGAAGAAGCTGTTCACTGGTTATATTGAGTAAACCAGTCCCGGCGTATAAATAGGCTGCCACCAAGATAATCGTCCACTCAATCAGGATTTTGCGAGATTCCCACCATCGACGAAAGACCGGGAAGAAGGTGAAATCATGTAGAGGAGGAATATTCATAGAATAATTTAACTTCCTGTCAGATGATATCAAGACCAGCGATCAGCAATTCTCTATCAAAAAAACAAACCCAGCCTCTCACCATGAAAATACTGTTTGCAGGCATATCTCATTTACTCTTTACTCTTCCATATTAAAAATCGGACGGCGGATTCGATGTTGGAATATTCTGTGGATCGAAGGGCGTCACCTGGTAGACGTAATAATTCAGCCAGTTGGCAAACAGCAGGCTGGCATGCCCGCGCCAGCGGACTTGCGGCGGGCAGGACGGGTCGTCGTTCGGGAAATAGTTGCGCGGGACGTTGATCGGCAACCCCTTTTTGACGTCGCGCTCATACTCGCCTTTGAGAGTCAGCGGGTCGTATTCGGAATGGCCGGTGATGAAGATATGACGCCCGTCCAGCGCGCCGACCATGTAGATACCGGCGTCGTCCGATTCGGACAAAATCTGGATATCGGGTATCCGCTCCAGGTCCGCGCGGCGGGTTTCGGTGTAGCGCGAGTGCGGGGCCAGGAAAACGTCGTCGAAACCGCGCAGCAGCTTTTCGGTCGGGACAAGCGTGCGATGCTCAAAGACGCCGAACATCTTCTTAGGCAACGCATACTTGGGTATGCCATAGCGGTGATATAGTCCGGCCTGCGCGCCCCAGCAAATATAAAAAGTGGAGTAGACGTTGGTCTCGGCCCAATCCATGATCCGGCACAGTTCAGCCCAGTAATCCACTTCATCAAAAGGCAGCATTTCCACCGGAGCGCCGGTAATCACCAGGCCGTCGAATTTCTGGCTGCGCACACCTTCGAAGGTATCGTAATGATTGAGCAGGTGTTCGGCATCCGTATTCTTGGACTCGTGCGTGGCCGTATGCAGTAATGTGACCTCCACCTGCAAGGATGAGTTGCCCAGCAGCCGCAGCAACTGGGTTTCAGTTTGAATCTTGGTGGGCATGAGATTCAAAATCGCAACGCGCAGCGGACGAATATCCTGGTGTTCGGCGCGTTCATCGCTCATTACGAAAACGTTTTCCTCTTCAAGGATGGCGCGGGCAGGCAGGGTTTTGGGAATATTGACCGGCATGGAAACTCCTCTTTGACAATTTAGAAGATGAGTAGACAAGCGCCTTGCTCTTCTCTACTCATCTTTTCTCTAATACCTGGTTTACGCAATATCCAGCGCCTGGCCGAGGTCCCAGAGCAGGTCGTCGATATCTTCGAGGCCCACGCTCAAGCGCACAAAATCGGGCGTGACACCGGCGCTGATCTGGTCTTCGGGGGTCAACTGGCTGTGGGTGGTGGTGGCCGGGTGGATGGCCAGGCTCTTTGCGTCGCCGACATTGGCCAGGTGGCTGAAGAGTTGCAGGTTGTCGATCAAGCGCTTGCCCTCTTCCAGGCCGCCCTTGATGCCAAAGCCCAGGATCGCGCCGGGGCCTTTAGGAAAATATTTCTGGGCGCGGACGTAATCGGGGTGACTCTTCAGGCCGGGAAATTTCACCCAACCGACTTTGGGATGTTTCTCCAGGTACTCGGCCACCGCCTGGGCATTCTGGACGTG
>JBARBA010000179.1:0-10103 GCA_049792555.1 Anaerolineales bacterium | reverse complement strand
CCCTTGAGCAGGAAGTCGCTGTCGGCTTCGAGCGCCTCGAGCACGTCACCCAGTGAACCGGGAACCTGCTTGATCAGTTTGGCTTCTTCGGCGGGCAGATCGTAGAGGTCCTTATCGCTCGGTTGACCGGGATCAATGCGGTTCTGAATGCCATCCAAACCGGCCATCAGAATGGCCGAAAAACAAAAGTACGGGTTGCTGGAAGCATCCGGGGCGCGGAATTCAATACGCTTGGACTTGGCGCTCTTGGTAACCGGAATGCGGCAAATCGCCGAGCGATTGCGCTGGGAATAAGCCAGATTGACGGGCGCTTCGAAACCCGGAACCAAGCGGCGGAAGGAATTTGTGGACGGGGAAGTCAGCGCCAACAAGGCCGGGGCATGCTTGAGCAAACCGCCGATATAGTACTTGGCGTCATCGGACAAACCAGCATAGCCACCTGGATCGAAGAAGACATTTTTATCGCCCTTCCACAAGCTGGAGTGGACGTGCATACCGGAGCCATTGTCGCCGAACAGCGGCTTGGGCATGAAAGTGGCGGTCTTGCCGTTCTGGCGGGCAATATTCTTGGCAATGTATTTGTAAAGCAGCAGGTTGTCAGCCTGGCGGGTCAGCGTGTTGAAACGCATGCCGAGTTCGGTCTGACCGGCGGTTGCCACTTCATGGTGATGAACTTCCATGACGACGCCGCACTCTTCGAGCGCCATAACAATCTCGCCGCGCACGGTCTGGAGGGTGTCAGCCGGCGGGACGGGGAAATAACCGCGCTTGGGGGAAATCTGGCCGCCATAATTGGGCTTGGTTCCATCGCCGCTGTTCCACCAGCCTTCTTCGCTATCGACATGATAGTAGGCTTCATTGGTATTGGTGGAGTAGCGGACATTATCGAAAATAAAGAATTCAGCTTCCGGGCCAAAGAAAGCAGTATCGGCAATACCGGTTGATTTCAAATAGGCTTCGGCCTTGTTGGCGACAAAGCGTGGATCGCGCTCGTAGGGCTGAAGGGTAACGGGGTCGTGAACGTTGCAGGTAATAACCAGCGTGGGGATATCGGCAACCGGGTCAATGAATGCCGTGTCGGGAACCGGCATGAGGAGCATATCAGACTCGTGAATCTCCTTAAAGCCGCGGATGGATGATCCGTCGAAGGGAAGGCCTTCCGAGAAAAGATCTTCATCGAGACGGCGCACCGGAACTGTGAAGTGCTGCCAGATACCGGGAAGGTCGGTGAAACGCACATCCACCATTTTGACATTCTTCCCCATTTCAAGAACTTCTTTAACTGTCTTGGGCATTGAATAATCTCCTTTTATAGAATAAGCTCTTCGTTTTGTTGAAGAGGATTATAGAATTGCGCTCGATGAGGGTCAATTACCCAAACGGGTAGTGTTTCCCTAAACGGGTACGCACAAAATAACAGCGAGGCTGCCTGCAAAATATGCCCGACAGCCTCGCTGTCGAGGCTCAAAACCTGGATTTTCTACTTTGCTTTCGCATTTTCTTCCGCGGCGCGTTCGGCGGCAGTCATACGAGTATCAATATCATCATCGTACAACAACGCCTGGTGGCCACGCTCGCCCGTTCTGATGCGAATCACATCGTCCACCGGGTAGATAAAGATCATGCCATCGCCCGGGTTGCCTGTGCGAGTAGCCTGGATAATCGCCTGGACGGTCTTTTCGACATTGTGGTCGCTGAGAACGATGTTGAACTGATATTTGGTTAATAAATCAACGCGGTAATCACCGGCGCGTCCAGAAAGCGAGATGCCTCCCTGACGCCCATGCCCACGCACTTCGATCACATTCAAGCCAACGATGCCGATCTTGCGTAGCGCATCTTTGACATCGTTGAAACTGTCTTCCCGAATGATGGCTTCTATTTTCTTGGTCATTGTAATACCTCTCCGTGTTTAATTTTTACTCAGGCGTAAGCTTGTTCGCCATGTTCGCTGATATCGAGGCCCACTTCTTCTTCTTTATCAGAAACTCGCAGGCCCATGGTCTTGGCCAGTATCCTGGTAATCAGTTGAGTTAGCCCGAAAGCGAATACGATGGTAACAACGACGGTAAGAAGCTGCACAAAAAACTGGCCCGGATTTCCATAGAACAGTCCGTTCGCGCCCGCCGCGTTGACAGCCTTGCTTGCAAACAGGCCGGTGGCCAGCGCTCCCCAGGTACCGCCCATGCCGTGGCAGGCCCATACATCCAGCGATTCGTCCAGGTTGCGGCTCTGACGGAAGCGGATGGCATAGTAGCTGATTGGCGCAGCCACAGCGCCGATGACCATCGCCGCCAGCGGGGTGACGTAACCTGCCGCCGGGGTAATCGCCACCAACCCAACGACTGCGCCGGTGATAATGCCGAGCACGCTGGGCTTATGGTCAGCCCAACTTAAGAACATCCAGACCAGCCCCGCAGCCGCGGCGGCAGTGTTGGTCGTGATGATGGCGTTGACTGCAAGCCCGTTGGCTCCCAGAGCGCTGCCGCCGTTGAAACCGAACCAGCCCACCCACAACAAGGCAGCCCCAAGCAAGCTGTAAGGAATGTTACTGGGTTCGAACGTCCTCGAGCCGAATCCCTTGCGGGCGCCGATGACCATGGCGAAGGCCAGCGCTGAAAAACCGGCGGTGATATGCACAACCGTGCCGCCTGCAAAGTCCAACGCTCCAAGTTGTTTAAAAATTCCGCCGACGCCCCAAACCCAATGCGCCACCGGATCATACACAAAAGTGGCCCAGAGCAAACTGAAAACCAGGAAGGTCTTGAAACGGACACGTTCAACGAACGCCCCGGTAATCAATGCGGGAGTAATAATCGCAAACATCATCTGGAAAAGAGCAAAAGCCGCATGGGGTATCGTGGCTGCATAGAGCGCATTCGGGGCGCCGTCCACGCCGGTAAAACCGAGGTATTCCAATCCACCGATGACGCCGCCATGGTCTGCGCCAAAAGCGAGACTGTATCCATATAATATCCATTGAATACTAAGAAGCGCCACCATGATGAAACTGAGATTAAGTGTTGATAGAATGTTTTTTTTGCGTACCATCCCACCGTAGAAAAAACCCAGAGCGGGCGTCATCATTAGAACCAATGCCGAGGCAACAATTACCCATGCAGTATCCCCTGAATTAATTTGTCCCATCATTACACACTCCTGAACATAAGATAATATCTTTCCTGTGCGGTTGGTTGCACGGCAAGATTATAGGAGGCATCCACCTTCGAATCCATTGCCCAAACGGGTACTGTTTTACCAAACGGGTACGATCAAAACGAAGAAAAAAACTACTAAAGCTTAAAAGAGTTACCCGTTTGGGTGGCAAAAATTCTAAGCAAATATTCAGGTAATTGTGCTACTATTTATCTAAATGTAGAGGTATCTATGGATAACCCATTTAAATCTATACCGGTAGCATCATCTGAGATTACTCCCAGACACGTCTATCTCTCACGGCGCGATTTTATCAAGGCCGCCGGGGTGGTTGCGGGCAGCATGGTCCTGGCTGCCTGCGGCGTGCCCGTAGGCTCCGCGCCGCAAGCCGGGCAGACCGCCCTCAGCCCCGGCGACCCCGCCGTCAGCCAGAAAAAAGATGAGTTGGGCAATCCGGTCAACTCGTTCCAGGACATCACCAACTACAACAACTACTACGAGTTCAGCGAAACGAAAGAAGACGTCAACCCCTTGTCGCGGAATTTCAAGACCTCGCCCTGGGACGTGGAAGTCAGCGGGCTGGTGCAGAACCCGCGCCGCTTCAGCGTCGGAGACCTGATCAAGAAGTACCAGCCCGAAGAACGCATCTACCGTCTGCGCTGCGTTGAAGCCTGGAGCATGGTCATCCCCTGGATCGGGTTCCCGCTCTCGAAGCTGATCAAAGAAGCCGGGCCAACCTCGGGCGCCAAATACGTGCGCTTCGAGACGCTCATGGACCAAAAGCAAATGCCCGGCGAGAACAGCCCGCTCTACCCCTGGCCCTACCACGAAGGCCTGCGCATGGACGAAGCCATGAACGACCTGGCGATCCTGGCCACCGGCATGTACGGCGGCGACCTGCCCGTGCCGGATGGCGGCCCCATCCGTCTCGTCGTCCCGTGGAAGTACGGATTCAAGTCGATCAAGGCCATCATCAAGGTCGAACTGGTTGCCGAGCAGCCCAGGAACATGTGGAACGACATCGCCCCGGACGAATACGGTTTTTACGCCAACGTCAACCCGAATGTCGACCATCCGCGCTGGTCGCAGTCCAGCGAACGGCGCATCGGCGAATTCTCCAGGCGTCCGACGCTGATGTTCAACGGGTACGCCGAACAGGTGTCCAGTTTGTATGCCGGGATGGACCTGAGAGTAAATTATTAGGGATGAAAAAAGCGCGTCTCAGCCTGCTGCGCATCATCGTCCACGTCAGCGGGTGGACGCCGTTGGCGCTAATTACCTACAACTTTTTCACGCATCATCTCACCGCCAACCCAATCCAGGCCATCGAGCAGCAGACCGGCCTCCAGGCGCTGATATTCCTGCTGCTCTCGCTGGCCTGCACACCGCTCAGTTCCATCCTCGGTTGGCATGAACTGACCCAACGTCGCAAAGCGCTCGGAAACTACGCCTTCCTGTACGCGGCAACACACGTCACCACCTTTTTCTGGCTCGATTACGGGTTTAACCTGGGTTCCATCTGGCGCGACGTGGGCACAAAATGGTACATCCTGATCGGCCTGACGGCGTTCCTGTTGCTGTTGCCGCTGGCGCTCACATCCTTCACCTACTGGATGAAGCGCCTCGGCAAAAACTGGAAGCGCTTACACAAGTTGGTCTACCTGATCGCCCCATTGGTGGTCATCCACTTTTTGCTGTCGGTCAAAGGAGATCTGTTCCACTTCAGCGGGAATATTTCCCAGCCGATCATTTACGGTTCGATTGCGTTGATTTTGCTGACCCTGCGCATTTCCCCCGTTAAAAAAGCGTTGATTTTGCTCCGCACCCGCATCGTGCTCCTGTTTCGAAAGGCCGAAGAGCCGCCGACGGTATAGAAACGAAACGGGCGACCGGCATCGGTTGCCCATCTCGTTTTTTGTTTTTTGCTCTCCGGCTAAAAGATGCCGCGCAGCACCATCAAAAAGCCGACGATTGCCAGCGGAATGCCGATAATCGCGCCAATGACGGTCAGACTGACGACGATGCCGGCCACGATGAATACAAATCCGACGATCACGGCAACCAATCGTCCGGTAAACCCCACGATACCGGCAATCAGCATCCACAGCGCCTTGAAGGGCCAAAGGAACCAGGGTGTATGGTGATGATTTGTTGACATTTGTGCCTCCTGAAATAAGTGTAGGTTGAATGGATATACGTTTGCATTGCCGGAAAGATGTTTCGAATCCGTAATTGCCAAAAAGTTGCTCAATGTTATAATATTTTTATGGATGAAAATATGTTCAACACCGAAAACGAACCTGTATTTGAAACCAACTTTGAAACTGAAAAACAAGTTGAAAATGCGCCCAGGCTTTCCCGGCCTGTAAGGACTCCACGTCCTCGGCCTCCCAAGCCCGATATATCGGCCGAGTTGTTATGGATTGCCTTGCCCTTCGTCTTCCTGCTGGGACTTGGCACCGGTTGGGTATTGTGGGCAAATCGAAGCGCCGCTCCTGTAGCGGATGCTCCTGATACCACGCGCTACGATGTCTCCGAAGCCGGGAATCCCGCCATCGGTCCGGTGGGCGCCCCCGTGACCATGATCGAGTTCGGCGATTATCAATGCACATACTGCAAGCACTGGTATGACACTGTCCACACTCGTTTGATGGCCGACTATGCCGGCAAGATTCGTTTTGTCTACAGAGACCTGCCCTTATCGACCATCCATCCCGAAGCTCAGTCGGCGGCCGAGGCGGCAGACTGCGCCGGGGAGCAGGGCGATTACTGGAAGTACCACGATGCGTTGTTTGGCGCAAAATATGGGCTGGGGACGCAGGCTTACACTCAATATGCCACCGACCTGGGGTTGGATGTGAGCGCTTTTAATACCTGTGTGGCCGAACGCCGTTATCAAAGCGAAGTGGAGGATGATACCAACTTTGGGTTGAGCCTGGGCCTGACCGGCACACCCAGCTTTTTCATCAACGGGTTGAAAGTCATTGGCTCACAGCCTTATGAAGTTTTCAAGCAAGTCATCGACAAAGAACTGGCCGCAGCAGCCTCCAAAAAACAATAAAATTATCGGAACATGGAAATTTCTGCCCGCGTCACTCCCTGGGTAGGGCCTGAAATCCCCACAGAAGCGGCCATCCGCCGTGTGATGGACGCCGAAGGATTGCGCTATGAACGTTGGGCCAATGGCCCGCTGGATGTCTATTTTGCGCACAGCCATCCTTATCATAAAATAATTTACGTTGTGGCAGGCGCAATTACGTTTATCCTGCCACAGAACGGGAGCAGGTTTACCCTGCAAGTGGGCGACCGTCTTAATCTCCCGGCGGGGACGATACACGAGGCTGTGGTCAGCACGCTGGGGGTGGAGTGCTTTGAAGCTCATTACGATTAAATCAACTCAGGGTGACCGGTGGGCCACCCTGAATGTTTTTTGGGTTTGGGGTTCTTTAGTCTGTGAAGAGCGGCAAATGCCCCAGCGCGATGATCTGCATCCACTTGGACTTTTCGCCCTCGGTCAGGATGGCTGCTTCCCCGGCGACAATGGCCTCGGCTTTGCCGAGGATCAAGCGAATGCCTTGCAGCGTGGAGCCGGTGCTGATAACGTCATCCACCACCAGCACTTTTTTGCCGGTGACCAGGGCGCGGTCTTTTTCGTCCAGGATCAATGTCTGCGGTTGGCCGGTGGTGATCGAGAGTGTTTCGGCTTGCAGCGCGTCGCCCATGTAGGCTTTGTACGATTTGCGCAAGACAACGTAGGGCTTTTTGGTTTCGACCGAGAGTGCATAGGCCAGCGGGATGGATTTGGCTTCTGCCGTGATCAAAATGTCGTAATCGACGGCTTTGAGCTTTGCGGCCAAAGCCCTGGCGCTGGCCTGCACCAACTCGGTATCGCCCAAAATGTTCAGGATGGCGATCCGCAGGCCCGGCGCAACCCGGAACAGACGCAGTTGGCGTTTGACGCCGGCAATTTCAATGGGGTAAGTTTCAGGGGTGGACATCGTGTTTCCTCCGGGGAAAATTTGGTGAGCGAAAAATAGTTTATCACAATTTTGTTGGGCGCTGGCAGTATGTAATATTGGGGAGGACGGGCCGACGGGTAGAAAGCGCCTGTTAAACGGTTTTTTTCGTATCATCTCAATATTTTGGGAGAATTGTTGTCGAAGGTGGTTTCGATACGGCGGCGAAGCAACATCGCCGCCTACTCAACCACCGATTATTGAGATGATACGTTTTTTTCGTATCATCTCAATATTTTGGGGGAATTGTTGTTACAAGGTGGTTTCGACCCCTGCACTCCCGAAGGGACGCCGGGACAGGTGTGCGTTCGGTGCAGTTACGGCGGCGGAACAACACCGCCATCTACTCAACCACCAATGATTGAAAAGTCGCCATGAAAATAAATTGGTAGTGGTTAAATCGAAAGTGATAATTTGAGATTATATGCCGCTAAATTCAGCATATCACTTTGGTTTTTACCGCTACCAATAAATTTTCTATGGCACGTAGTACTGAATGATCAACTGTGGGCGAGACACAACGGGGGCGTCGCCGCTGAAGAAAATCACATAATCTGGGCTTGGATCGTTATCGTCACTTTTTGTGAAGCGCAGACGGAATTGAGTCGTCCCGGCGGGATCGATGAATGAAATGCCGGCGGCGCTTAAGGCAGCGCTGTACCAGCCGTTGACGGGTATTTTGCCAAAGGTGGCAATTGCCAGTTTGCTGGCTGCCGCCTGGAAGTCGCTCACCACCAGATCTGCGGTTACGCCGAAGAATGGCTCGCGGACGTCCACCAGCAGGCCGCCATGCGTATTAAATGGGTCGACTCCCACCAGACTTGATTTCCTGATTTTAAGTGTAGCCGCGCTGATGACTGCCCCGTCTGGCAGGGTTGTATTGAAGTGCAGAATGCCGAGGTATTGTTTGTCGAATCTGTCATTGCCCACGTTAAAGGATATGGCGGCGGTGTTCAACGTACCGCCTTTGCTGGTGGTGTGACCAGATTCAAGAATCCAACCATCGTTGGCGCCTACCGAAGTGAAGGTCCGCACTGTGGGAATCGGCGTCCTGGTGGGAGTTGCCGTCATTGTCGGGGTCATTGTTTTTGTGGACGCTGGTGTCCTCGTGGGCGCCGGTGTCTTTGTGATTGTAGGGGTATTGGTTCTGGTGGGAGTCGGGGTGAATGGCCCTGTAACGACGGAATTAAACACCAACGCGCCTTTATCGCTATATCCCGCCACTTCTATGTAATAGGTTTGTCCCACAGAGACAGATATTGCGAGTTTCGATTGGACTACTGCATCGCTATCATCATTACAGCCTACATTAACCAAACTGGCGCGAGCGCCCGTCCAAACTGCAAGCATGGTATCGTAATTGCTGCCAAAAGTGTCCAGGGTTAATACTCCTGTGCTGGCAGGAGTGTAGGTATACCAAACCGAGTTTGTTCCTTTATCCTGGGAGCCACAGGGAAAAACCGGGTCATTCACGGCAGTAGTAGCGGACGATATATTCTGGCTATCCGTGTAAGGTGCGGGAGTAATTACGAGCGCATGGTCAAAATCATCATTGACCGGGGGGCAGGCAACATCCCAACCGGGGCCGAGTATTCGATTAATAAAACTGATGACCGCCGGATCGGTGGATGTCAATCCGCAGCTAAGGGTCAATGCTGTAAGATTTATAAGATTTGTAAACGAGGCCGGAATTTCTCCGGTCAATAGATTGCCGCCCAAATACAGGTGCGTGAGATTTGTCAGGTTGCCCAGTTCGGTTGGGATAGGGCCAGTCAACTGGTTATTCGACAAACCCAACTGCGTGAGCTGTGTCAGGCTGCCCAGGGATGTTGGAATGGGGCCGGTCAACTGGTTATTCGACAAATATAACTGTGTGAGTTGCGCGAGGCTGCCCAATTCGGTTGGGATGACGCCGTTCAACTGATTGTCGGACAAATCCAACTCTGTAAGTAGCGTCAGGCTGCCCAATCGCACCGGGATGGCGCCGGTCAACTGGTTATAAGACAAGTACAACTGCGTGAGTTCCGTCAGGTTGCCTAGTTGTTTTGGGATGGAACCGGTCAACTGATTGCCGGATAAATCCAGCCGATAGAGATTTGTCAGGTAGCCCAGTTCTGCCGGGATGGTACCGGTCAGGTAATTGTTACCCAAAGTCAGATTTGTGAGATTCGTCAGGCTGCCCAGTTCCATTGGGATGGAGCCACTCAACAGATTGTCGCCCAGAGCCAGATTCGTGAGATTTGTCAGGCTGCTCAGTTCCGTTGGGATGGGACCGCTTAACTGGTTGCCGCTCAAAGCCAGATTTGTGAGTTGAGGCAGGTTGCCGAGGCTGGTTGGGATGGAACCGGTCAGCTTATTCCAATAGAAAGACAGACCCGTGACATGGGTTCCGGTGCAACTCACTCCATACCAACTGCAAGGTGTATCTGTCAGCAGCCAGCCTGTGTTATTGGTCCAACTCGCGCCGTTGGCGCTGTTGTACAAATCCACCAACGCATTACACTCCGTCGCAGGAATTTGGGTTTGCGAAGCGCAACCCGCAAATGTGGCCGATAATGGTTTTGCAGATACGCTGTGGTTCGGAATCACCGGGAAACTGCCGATGATAACGATCATCAGCAATGCGCGCAGCATCCGTTGAAACAAAATATTGGTTTTCATACGTTCCTCCGTCAAATGGAATTTCAAAAGGTATCAGCTCTCGCGCCAGCCATGCGATCACTGGCGTTACGTTAATATTCTACATTCTTTGCGCGTAATAAAAATATAAACTCAATTGCAATCAGGGGAACGTTGAACCAAAATATACTCTAAACGGCTGAGATTTTAACATTTGCGAACGACTGAAAATTCCAACTCATCAAAGTTTCCAGTTCATCTCTGTGTTCTGGATAGGCATTCTGAATGCAATCTGTCAAAGCCTGCTTGAAC
>JBARBA010000178.1:0-19992 GCA_049792555.1 Anaerolineales bacterium | reverse complement strand
TCGTTGTCGCTCATGGCTTTTCCTCGTTCTGTAATCAAGCCCCATGAGCATACCCAATAATATGGATTTGGTAAGGTTCGTTTTTTAAACCGTTTTTTCTATCTCGGCCACTGTTTGCACAAAAGTTGCGCTAAAAAAGTAATGAGACGGCAACTGGAATTACGAAGCACAGACTCAGACATGAAAGTTCGGGCTTTATGGGCTTTATCCCAATTGGCGCGATATGATGAAAAGGTCATTCAGGTGATAAGAGAATTTGCGAATTCCGAAATGGATATTTCTATAAAACGGATTGCAAAAAGCATACTAGATCAGTTAGATTTGCAAGAAAAAATTTCGGAA
The DNA here is from genome assembly GCA_049792555.1 of Anaerolineales bacterium. Taxonomy (GTDB): domain Bacteria; phylum Chloroflexota; class Anaerolineae; order Anaerolineales; family Villigracilaceae; genus UBA5195. The sequence goes on along the minus strand of JBARBA010000178.1, from coordinate 19,650 downwards.
GAGAAATCTGTTGTTCCTAAAAAAACAACATCCGCAACAATAAGCCAGCCAGTTGAAAAGTCGGAAACAAAATTTGATATATTTCTCAGCCATAACAGCGTCGATAAGAAATGGGCGATTAAGCTAAAGTCAGCTTTAGAAAAACTGAACATAAAAGTCTGGCTTGATAAAGATGAGATTCGACCTGGAGATTTGTTCGTAAAGGCCCTTGAAGATGGAATAAAAGAAAGTAAGTGCATTGGAATAATCATCTCTCCCGAATCCATCGCATCAGGATGGGTTCAAGAAGAATATTCTCATGCACTCAGCATTGCTAATTCAGCCCCCTGTACTTTAAGGCTGATTCCAATTTTATTGCGAGATGCCACCTTGCCAGGGTTCTTATCCAGTCGTAATTGGGTTGATTTCCGGGATGAATTAAATTTTGCAGATAATTTAAAAAGACTTGTTTGGGGAATTACTGGTGAGAAACCCACTTCTGAGTGAACCCCACAGCTGCGCCGAACGGAGAATCAGCCTGCGAGATACCTTAACAGTTTTTTTCTGCAAGCCCTATCGCGGCACGTGAAAACAGGATCGGCAGCCCCGATCTTTCGAAAATGGCTCGATATACCATATAAAGTCCTTCGTATCCTATATTAACCACTCGATATACGATATGAAACCGTCGATATACGATATAAACTCAGTCATATAGGATATGGAGCCATTCATATCGTATATCGAGTATAAAATATAGTATATAGACAAGTTCATATGCGATATTGAAAATTTAATATCGTATATGAACCAGGCGATATGCTATATCGAAACGGAAAAATATTTCCCTTACGGTTTTGTCAGGTATATGCGGAAAAAAGGCGGGGAAAGACACTTGTCAATTTTTTACCCCCTGATTAAAATAAATGCGCTCGAAGTATCCTATTCAACCCGGAGGAAAAAATGGCAAAGAACCAGACTGTCCCAGTTTCACCCGATGTGCTCGAAGCTGACCAGAACGCCTTCATTTTGCCCAAAGAAATGAGCGATTACAAGCCCACCAACCCGGCCTGCTCCATCGAAGCCATGAGCGCCAAATACGAAGCCGTGCGCGCCGCGCAGCAAAAAGAACTCAAATTGCAAGACGCGCTGACTGCCGCGCATGACGCCACCGTGGCCGCCGGTTGGGACCTGCACAACGGCATGTTGGATGTCAAAGTGCAGGTGGCGGCCCAATACGGCACCGATTCCGACCAGGTGGCCTCGCTGGGCTTGAAGAAGAAGTCCGAGCGCAAAGCGCCCGGTCGCGCCGCCAAACCCGCCGACAAACCGTCCTGAGAAGAACGGCCCAAAGACCCGGCCCCCGCCTCCCACAAAAGGAAGCGGGGGCTGCTTGTTTTGTGGGGTGTCGCGCGCATGTAAAAAAGTCCAAATGCGATTATGCCCTACCCCGGCCTCCTTTGCGGGACCAGGGAGGTTCGTTGGTGCTATAATTTTCTTACTCTATGTTATCCAAGACCGCGTTTAGGAAGTTATCCCCTATCGGGGACTTTACGGTTTGCCCAAAAGGATGTATGCGTACCGCTGTACAAGAGTTAGGCGCTTCGCCCAATGTTATGCCAACATGATTGTCGTAACGAACCTAAGGAAAGCAAGTTATTTCGCGCAATTCTCATGGCCATCCGGGAGGATAAGTGAGCTTCAGCTTTTCGACGTTATTCTGGTGCCCCTCAATCGGGTTTCTGTTCGTTCTTCTCTTCGTTCCTTTCAGATACATCTACAGAGAGAGGTATGCTGCCGGCCTATCCAAGCTTCCCGACGGAAACAAGGCCAGGCTAATTAGGTCGGAGCGAGCCATAATTGCGGCGCTCAAGATTATTCTATGGCTTTCTCCTCTATACTTGATATTCATTCCACTAATATTTTTTTACTTCGAGAGAGATATTTTTGTTTCCGGTACGGTATGCATGGTCTTGTTGGTCGTCACAGCCTTGGAAGAATCTTGGCTTCGCAATTGGCTTATCAAATACCTGGAAAATGCGAAAGCGCGTTCGACCTTGTCAGCGTAAATTCCAGGGCACGCGGCCTAGATTTGCAGGCAAGGCTGGCCATCCCCAGCGCCTAATGGTCGGCGGGGCAGTCACCCACCCCGCCGCCACTACCGAACCGGAATGTTGAAGAGAATATCTCAGATGATTGGGTTCTGTGAACTTCGGAATTTGTCCAGCAAGAGCATCTGGACGATGTTGCGGGGCTTTTCGGGTAACTGGCAGTACTACCGCGATGGCGGTCTCGAAAATGGTCACAGGAGGTTACCGTGAAACATGCTGTTGAATTATCCATCAGGATTGCCCTTTTGGCGCTCACCTTGTTTATTTGGCTGTGGGTGCTTAATCAACCGCTTTCAAGCACAGTAAATCTGGCCATTATTGTGGGATGTTTATTGTTGGTATTTCCAATCGTTTGGCTCGGCAGGCTGATGCTCGACAGACAGCCGACAACCAGCCGCGCCGCCTGGGTAACCATCTTTGTCCATTATGCCGTGGTGATTTTATTTGGCGCAGCCATCTCAAGCAATCACCACCCAGCAAGATTGGGCCGTCTGGACGCTTCCCATACCGGTTGAAATCGGCTTGCTGTTGTCCATTATCACGGGGGCAGCCGCACTCTCGGCTGTGGTAAACCTGGCCTTGAAGGGGCTGGGCGCGCCCTTTGCGATTGCACTCAGCAGGAAATTGGCGTCAGATTGGATGTATGCCTGGACGCGTAATCCCATGGTGTTTGCAACGCTGGCTTTTCTTGTGTCATTGGGCATCTGGTTTCAGTCAGTGCTGTTTGTGTTCTGGGTACTCATTCTATTTACACCGGCATTACTTTTCTTCGTGAAAGTGTATGAAGAACGAGAGTTGGAGATTCGATTTGGAGCATCCTACCTGGAGTACAAATCCAGGACGCCGATGTTGTTCCCAAGAAAACCCAGGGGTTGAACGCTGCGTCGGCCACCAAGCGCGTCCGGCCGACTGTTTCGCGGCGGCTGATGCGTAACCCGTTGGATGATTGTTTCAAAATATTTCACATCATGCGAGGAGCAAAATGAAAACTATCAGCAAAACCACCGTTATTTCAGTCCTGGTCATGGCATTAACGTCATGCAGCGCTCTTGCGCCAAAACCGACAGAGACACCCGTTCCAACAGCGACAAGTTTGCCCACCTCGACTTCCACGTCGGAACCAACCATTACACCTGCGCCAACGGAAGAACCAACGAAGACTCCCGCGTCGTCTACTGACACTCCGTCCGCGCCTGTTTTGACCATGCCAACGGGAAAACCTGCAGCCAATTGGGAAGGCATTCCCGTCATGCCCAATGCGATAGCAGGCGATGGGGATAGCAAAGGCTATACTTTTACTGTCAAAGCGACAGCCGCCGCAGTGCAAGATTTCTACCAAAAAGCAATGGCAAAACTGGGATGGAATATGTTCGCATCCGGACAAGGCGCAACCAGTACTATATTGTTGATGTTTATGAAGGGCACTGATACGGTGACCGTCTCGATTATTCCTCAACCTGATGGAGTGATGTATGTTCTGTTAGTGAAATAGACACGATTACAAAAAACTTCCGGGAGCAAAGCCTCGGAAGTTTTTTGTTGCCGCATCCTGGGCAGACAGCATGACATAATGGGATGGCGGAGCGACCCAAAAATGAAGTTTTCCCCCACCCCATACGTTAATATAGTTAATGTGGTTCATCGTAAAATCGGGTATACTTTCCCGGCTTAAACCTATGACAGACCACATCCGCAATTTTTGTATCATCGCGCACGTCGACCACGGCAAATCCACGCTGGCGGACCGGCTCTTGCAGGTCACCGGCACGATTTCTGATCGCGATATGACCGAGCAGGTGCTCGACAGCATGGACCTGGAACGCGAAAAAGGCGTCACGATCAAGGCTTCTGCCGTGCGCATGAAATATACCGCCCAAGACGGCAGCGATTACGAGCTGAACCTGATCGATACGCCCGGCCACGTCGATTTCGGCTATGAAGTCTCGCGCGCGCTGCTGGCCTGCGAGGGCGCAATCCTGGTGGTGGACGCCACGCAGGGCATCGAAGCCCAGACCTTGGCCAATCTCTACTCGGCGCTGGACGCGGACCTTGAAATTATTCCCGTTATCAACAAGATCGACCTGATCTCGGCCCGTCCCGACGAAGTGGCCGAAGACATTGCCGCCCTGATCGGCGGCAAAGCCGACGACGTGCTGCGCATTTCGGCCAAGGAGGGCCTTGGCATCGACGCGGTGCTCGAAGCGGTGGTCAAGAAAATCCCGCCGCCGTTGGGCATCGACTCGGCCCAAGCGCGCGCCTTGATCTTCGACTCGCATTACGACTCCTACAAGGGCGTTATCTGCCACGTGCGCGTGGTCGAAGGTTCGCTCTCGGCGAACGACGTGATCCGTTTGTTCGCCACCAAGATCGAAGTCAAGCCCATCGAAGTGGGCATCTTCGCTCCCACGATGAAAGCCGTCAGCCGGTTGAACGCCGGGGAAGTCGGCTACGTCGCCACCGGGTTGAAAACCGTCCACGACGCACGCGTCGGCGACACCATCACCACCGTTGCCAACCCGGCCCCAGAGCCGCTGCCCGGCTTCCGTCTGCCCAAATCGATGGTCTTCGCCGGGATTTACCCGGTGGACGCCGAAGACTACACCAACCTGCGCGACGCGCTCGAAAAGTTGCAACTCAACGACGCGGCCCTGGCCTACCAGCCGGAGACTTCGCAGGCCATCGGCTTCGGCTTCCGCGCCGGGTTCCTGGGCCTGTTCCACATGGAGATCATCCAGGAGCGCCTGGAGCGCGAGTACGACCTGGATGTTTTGTTCACCGCCCCGTCGGTGGAGTATCAGGTTGTCATGTTAAACGGCGAAACGCTGTTGATCGATTCCCCCGCCCAATTGCCGGACGAAGGCGGCGTGGCCGAAATCCGCGAGCCGTGGATGAGCATCCAGGCCATCACCCCCACCGATTATTTCGGCGCGATCATGGATTTGGCCATCCGGCGGCGCGGCATTTTCAAGAAGCAGGAATATCCGGCCCCGCACCGCGTGCAGCTCGACTTCGAAATCCCCCTGGCCGAGTTGATCGTGGACTTTTTCGACGAACTGAAATCGCGCACCAAGGGCTACGCCTCGCTCGATTACCAGTTCTGCGAGTACCGCGCCGACGAGTTGCAGAAGCTCGAAATCCTGGTCAACGGCGAGCCGGTGGACGCGCTGGCGGCGATTGTGCATCAGAAAGACGCCTACCATAAAGGCCAATTGCTGATCACCAAGCTGAAAGGCATCATCCCGCGCCAGTTGTTCGAGGTGGCCATCCAGGCCTCGGCCGGCGGGCGCATCATCAGCCGCGCCAACGTCAAGGCCACGCGCAAGGACGTGCTGGCGAAGTGTTACGGCGGCGACATCACCCGCAAAAAGAAGCTGCTGGAGAAACAGAAAAAAGGCAAACGCCGCTTGAAGATGGTCGGCAATGTCGAAATCCCGCAGGAAGCTTTCATGGCGGTTTTGAAACTGGAAGACGATTAAACCATTACGGAATACGCAATACGGAATACGCAGCACGTAGCTCGTATTGCGTAAAGAGAGACGACGATCCAAATGCTCAAAAATGCGAAAAGCTGGCTGCCCGGTCTGATCATCAGCGCAATCTTTATCGGCCTGATTGTGACTTTCGTTGATTTGCGCCAACTGGTCAACGCCATTCGTGAGGCGAATGTGTTCTGGCTGGTGATGAGCGTGCTCATGGCGGTGGTCTGGCTGTCGATGCGCGGCGTGGTCTGGCGGACGTTGCTGCGCGGGAAGGCGTCCTTCCGCGATGTGTTCCTGACGCTCAACGAAGGCTACCTGCTGAACAACTTCCTGCCGTTGCGCCTGGGGGAACTTGGACGGGCCTTTTTACTGAGCCGTAAAAGCAAGTTGACCTTTATGGAAATCCTGCCGACGATTGTCATCGAGCGTGTGCTCGACCTGGCCTTCTCGGCAGTCATTCTTTTAAGCGCCATCCCTTTTGTGGTCGGCGCAGCTACCAGCGCCAAAGATACTGCCTATATTGCCGGGGGGCTGGTTGTGGTTGGGATGGTCGTCTTATATCTGCTGGCGCGCAACCATGAATGGGCGCTGGGCGTCTTCGAAAAAATGAGCCTGCGTTGGGCCTTTTTGCAGCGCTTCGGCGGGCTGCTGAGGTCGTTATTTGAAGGGCTGGCTATTCTGACGGATGGCTGGCTCTCTTTGCGTGTGCTGGGGCTGATGGCGATCAACTGGCTGCTGGCCATCGTTCAGTTCCAGGTGATCCTGCTGGCTTTTTTCCCAAACGCCCCGGTCGTCTGGTCCATGTTTGGGTTGGGCGCGGCGGCTTTTGGCGGCGCGATCCCGGCGCTGCCCGGCGGGGTCGGGACGTATGAAGGGGTAATGGGCGGCGCGTTGGCTTTGGTGACATCCGACCCGGCCAAATCGTTCGCTACGGCGCTCACGGCGCATGTGCTCAGCTACCTTGTCACCGGCGTCATTGGCATTTTCGCGCTTTCAACCGAAGGCCAAACGCTTTCGGGCGTCTATCAAGATTTGATGAAATTCAGGCAATCTGGTCAGAAGGACCAGTAAGGAGCATTCATGTCGCATTATCTCGTTACCGGCGGGGCCGGGTTTATCGGCTCCAACTACGTCAGCCGCCTGATCGAGCGCGGCGAAAAAGTCACTGTTTTTGACAATTTGTCCAGGGCGGGCGCGCCGCGCAATCTCAAATGGTTGACCGAGACCTACGGCCAAGCGGCCTTCAAGCTGGTGCAGGGCGACGTGCGCGATGCGGCCCTGATTGCCGAAACCGCCAAGGGCGTGGACGCGATCATCCATCTCGCTGCGCAGGTGGCGGTGACGACCTCTGTTACCGACCCGCGCAACGATTTCGAGATCAACGCCCAGGGCACGTTCAACGTGGTCGAAGCGGCGCGGCTTTCGGGCAGCGATCCGATTGTCATTTACGCATCCACCAATAAGGTCTACGGCGGCATGGACGATGTGGAAGTCGTCGAAGGGGCCACGCGCTGGGGCTATAAGGATCTGCCCTTTGGCGCGTCCGAGTCCCAGCCGCTGGATTTCCATTCGCCCTACGGCTGCTCCAAAGGGACGGGGGATCAATATGTTCGGGATTATTCCAGAATCTACGGTCTACGGTCCGTCGTCCTCCGTCAATCGTGCATCTACGGCCCGCGCCAGTTTGGCGTGGAGGATCAGGGTTGGGTGGCCTGGTTCATCATTGCAGCCGTCACCGGCAAGCCCATGTCCATTTACGGCGACGGGAAACAGGTGCGTGACCTGCTGCACGTCTTCGACCTGCTCGATGCTTACGACGCCGTTATCAAGAACATCGACACCGTCAAGGGCGACATCTTCAACGTGGGCGGCGGGCCGGAGAATGTGCTCGCTGTGTGGACTGAATTTGGGCCGATGCTCGAAAAACTGACGGGCCGCTCCATCCCGGTGGCGCGCGGCGACTGGCGTCCCGGCGACCAGAAAGTCTTCGTGGCCGATATCCGCAAGGCCGGGAAGGTGCTGGGCTGGAAGCCAAAATATAATGTAGAGGCCGGTATCAAGCAGTTGTTCGATTGGGTCAGCGCCAACAAGAATCTGTTTTAGGTCTCCCGGTTGACGATGCGGAAATTGTTGCTTGCTTTTGCCCTGTTGTTCCTGCTGGTTGGCTGCGCAGTCCCCGTAGGGGGCGTAGTCCCCGCAGGGGGCGCGCCATCAGCCGGGACTTCGTTGCCGACTGTTGCCGGGCCTCAAGACATTCAAAGCCTTGCCACCCCGGCAATTGGCGTGGTCACGGTTTTACCGGTTCCCGGAAAAACATCTCTTTCCCTGAGCATCCGGCCTGATCCCAAAGCTCCGTTTGTCGGGGAAGTGAAACCCGGCGACTCCGGCAAGCTGCTGGGCGTGGATGCTTCAGGCATGTGGATGTTGGTCAAGATCAAGGATCAAACCGGCTGGGCGCCCGTCCAGTATTTAGACTATACCATTGCACAGTAGGAATTTGCCCATGCGCATCCTGACCGTTCTTACCTACTATCGTCCACATACCTCCGGCCTGACGATTTACGCCGAGCGGCTGGCCGAGGCTTTTGCGGCGCGCGGCCACCAGGTTACTGTGTTGACCGCGCATTTTGATTCGTCCACGCCGCCCGAGGAAATGCGTAACGGCGTGCGCATCATCCGCGCGCCGGTGGCGTTGCGCGTCAGCAAGGGCGTGCTGATGCCCACCCTGGGCGCGCTGGCCTGGAAGCATGTGGCAGCCAACGACGTGGTGCAAATGCACCTGCCGCAGTTCGACGCGCCCGGCTTTGCCTATCGCGCGCGCGTGTTGGGCAAACTGGCCATCCTGACCTATCACTGCGACCTGCTGCTGCCGCAAGGTTTTTTCAATCGCCTGGTTAACACGGTAGTGACTACTCAAAACCATACTGCCGCCCTGCTGTCCAATCATATTGTGACGTATACGCAGGATTACGCCGACCATTCCCCGTTCCTGTCGAATTACAAAAACAAGCTGACGCCGATCCTGCCGCCGGTGATTTTGCCCACGCCCCCCGATGGCGCCATCCAGGCCTTTGCCGAAGCGAACCAGACGGCCACGCGCCGCCCGGTGATCGGTATGGCCACCCGTTTTGCGTCCGAGAAGGGTGTGGAAATCCTGCTGGCGGCCCTGCCCAAAATCTTGGAAAAATACCCGAACGCCCAGGTCTTGTTTGCCGGTCAGCACAAAAACGTGATGAGCGAAGAGGCCTACTTCGAGCGACTCGCGCCCACCATCCGCAAGTACGAAGAAAGCGGACACTGGAAATTTCTGGGCAACCAAAGCCCCGTGCAAATGGCTGCCTATTATCCCAACCTGGATGTGCTGGTCGTCTCCAGCCTGAACTCCACCGAAGCCTTCGGGTTGGTGCAGATCGAAGCCATGATGAACAACGTCCCGTGTGTGGCCTCTGCGCTGCCCGGCGTCCGTCGCCCGGTGCAGATGACCGGCATGGGCGAAGTCACGCCGATTGGCGACGCGGATGCCCTGGCCGAGGGCGTCTTGCGCGTGCTGGCTGATCCCCAAAAATACCGCCGCAACCCGGCTGAAATTGCCCGCCCCTACAACCCCGATAGCGTTGCCGCGGAATATGAAAAATTGTTTGAACGATTGAGAAAAAGCTGACGCCTATGGTATAACGGTAAAGTCCTGCTCTTTAAAATGATCGTCAAAAGTGAAAACCGTTTCGATGCGTAAACGGCGCATCGTCTCGAAGGAGGCGCAGTCTACAAGGCTAAGATTGCGGCGGTTGGCGGTCAAAACGTCATTGAGAGCGATTTCGTGCTGGGCAGGGTCAAGCCAGTCAATCTCAATCACAGGTAAAAGTTCGCTGGTCATGCGCCGAACGTTTTTCAACCCGAGCCTGTTTTGGATGATTGCAATACTTTCGACCATGACATAACTATTTGTCAACAAGAGTTCGTCTGTTTCGAGAAAACCGAGCCAAGTTTTTTTGGCGGTGCTGTGGTTAATATCTTCTTGGTCAAGAACGGCCAGAAGAGCCGATGTGTCTATATAAATCATAGAATGCTGTCCGAAAAATATTGGTCGTGGTTGATCGAAAGATCAGTCTTTCCTTCAATATCTTGAAACTCATCCGGGTGCGCATCAATATACTTGATGAACTCAATGGCCCGCAGACGTTTCTCGTCTCTGGTTGCTTCTTTTGGCACATTGGCTACGTAACTTGCCACGCTTTCGCGCACCAGTTTTGAAACTGACACTTTCCGTGCTTTTGCCAGTTCTTTTAGTGTTTTCATCTGTCCTTCGGTTATTTGAACCATCATACGCATCATTTTATATCTCCAAAATAGCATCACTGCTTTAGATGAAATACGAATTTGTCTCTACGATTACCATGTGCCATAAATCTCATCGAGGTATTTATCATGGTTTTCCGCGACATCTGTTTTCCCTTCGATATCGTGAAAGGCTATTTCTCCGGTCTTCATTTTTTTGATAAATTCCAATGCCTGATGGTGTTTTTCTTGAACGCTTAATTGTGTTGGCGCAGTAACAGTGTAATTTGCCACGCTTTCACGCACCAGTTTTGAAACAGATATTTTTCGAGCTTTCGCCAACTCTTTTAGCGCTTTCATTTGTTCTTCGGTTATTTGAATCATCATACGCATCATGGCATATCTCCAAACTACTATCACTTTTGCCAATCTGCTATCATTTTAGCATAAGAAACGGTGTAAAAATGTCCAATAACAACAACTCATCAAAAGATTTTCTCTTCCTCCACACCCGCGACCTGCCCTATTTCCGCGGCTTATTGCGCGCGGTGGAGTCGCATTTTTACCAGGACCTTGAAATTCCGGCTCCGACCCTCGACGTGGGCTGCGGCGACGGGAATTTTGCCGAGTTGACCTTCGATCGCAAGTTCGAGATCGGGATCGACCCGTGGTGGCCGCCGATCCGCGAGGCGGTTGATCGCAAAGTCTACGGCATGGTCAACCAGGTGGATGGCGCATTTATGCCCTACCCGGATGCCTATTTCGGCTCGGCGATCAGCAACTCGGTCCTGGAGCATATCCCACCCCTGGATTCGGTCCTGGTCGAAACGGCCCGTGTGCTCAAACCGGGCGCGCCCTTCATCTTCTGTGTGCCGAGTCACAATTTTTTGCCAGAGCTGTCCATCGCGCGTTTCTTTGACACCATTGGTCTCAAACCGTTTGCCGCAGCCTATCGGGCTTTCTTTAACAAAATTTCGCGCCATTATCACTGCGACGATCCCGAAACCTGGCAGAAGCGTCTTGAAGCCGCCGGTTTCAAGGTCGAACGCTACTGGCATTATTTCTCCCCCGGCGCGTTGGCCACCCTTGAATGGGGCCATTTCCTGGGCCTTCCGTCGTTGATCTGCAAAAAACTGTTCGGACGCTGGATCCTGGCCCCCTCGCGCTGGAATCTGGCTCTGACCATGGGCCTGATCCGCAAATATTATGAAGAACCTGTCCCGCAGGAAAAAGGCGCATACACCTTTTACATTGCCCGCCGGGTTTGATACAATTACAAAGTACCGTATCATCTCAATCATCGGTGGTTGAGTAGGCGGCGATGCTTCTCGCTGCCGTATCGAAACCACCTTCTGACAACAATTCCCCGGAATATTGAAATGATACAAAGTACCGCATAAATAGCCAACCAGAACTGCGATTTTTACTCGTAATTTTTGTCAGCGTGGTTTCGTGATACGCAACAAGCGGTAATAATCGACTTTATACACGCGCGCTCAAGGTATCTGTTGGGCTTGGCGTGTTTGATGGGAGAAATCGCAAGGGCTGCGCCCTTGCGGGAGCAAAAAGCGCGCAGGTGAGTTAACACATGCTGCAAAGGAGAAAACACAAGATATGAAAGAGCCGAGCGTCCTTGATTATTTAAAGTCCAGGCTTATCCCCTGGCAGTCAGAAAAAATTGAACTGGCCGAAACTGAGGTACCAGAGATGTCTTCTGACGCTATCCCGCCAATTGATGGCGATGAGGCGCCCAAGGCCAGGGTTTCCTTTCAAATGCCCAAATCCATCCCCTGGCGCACACTCCTGGCGTTGGCGCTGGCGCTTTTTGGACAATCCAGGCTTGACCCGACCGGGTTTGCGTTTGGGACGGATAGCGGCATTTCCATGCGCGAGTCTGATTTCCAGAGCGCCTTGATCATGGGATTAATATTCTATGGAATCGCGGTAGCTTTTTTGCTGTGGGCGTATTTCGCCCACGAGTTTTCCCTACCTTCCCTCCCGGAAGATACTGAACCGGAAACAGACCCGCAGACAACGCGCCTCTTCTTCCTGATTGCGGCGGGGGTGCTGCTTCTTGCGGCCTTTGTGACTTTCTCGGATAATCTTTTTTCGGTATTAAACGTCACGCTCTGGCTGGTGGGTTTGGCCTTGTATCTGCGCAGTCTTTGGTTGCACGAGAAGCGTCAGGCGGCTCCCTTGACGGATGGAGAACAAGAACCATCCGAAGCGCCCAAACCTCCCTTTACATTGGCGCGCCTGATTAGTCAATGGTGGGATGTAGGCGTATTGCTGTTCGTGGCAATTTGTGGCGCAAACGGGCTTGGGGGAGATATCTATCTCTTCGGCTTGCTGCCCTTGAGCATCGCCATGCTAATTGTCTGGCTGCGCGATCCCAATGCCATTTTAAGCCCCGCTCAACACATCAAGGCTTTCTTTAGCAATGAATCGTGGCAGGTTAACTTTACCCGTTGGACGATCCTGATCATCGCCGTTTCGGCCGTGATTATTTTCTTCCGCTTCTACCGGCTGGATGGCGTGCCCGCCGAACCGTTCAGCGATCACGCCGAAAAACTGCTCGATGTCTTCGACGTGACCCAGGGCCAGACGCACATTTTCTTCGAACGCAACACCGGGCGCGAGTTCATCCAGTTTTACTGGACGGTTCTGATGGCGTTCCTGTTCAATACCGGGCTGACCTTCATCAGTTTGAAGATCGGCACGGTGTTGATCGGTTTGCTGACGCTTCCTTACATTTACCTGCTCGGTAAAGAACTGGGTGGGCCGCGCGTGGCCCTGTTTGCGTTAATCCTGGCCGGCGTCGCTTACTGGCCGAATACCATCAGCCGCATCGGGCTGCGTTTCCCGCTCTACCCGGCTTTTGTGGCGCCAACGCTTTATTATCTGATCAAAGGGTTGCGCACACAAAAACGCAACCAGTTCATCCTGGCCGGGATTTTCCTGGGGTTGGGCTTGCATGGCTACAGTCCCTTCAGGTTTGAGCCGTTTGTGGTGGTTGCGGCCATTGCCATTTATTTAATTCACAAACAGGCCGCAGGCAGGCGCAAACAGATATTGATATTGTCTGGCATTTTGGTGCTGACATCCTTCCTGGTATTCCTGCCGCTTTTCCGTTATGCGCTTGAACACCCGGAGATGTTCGCCCAACGCGCCTTTACACGCCTGACGGATTCGGAACAACCGCTTCCAATCCAGGCGTGGTGCCCTGCCCAAGGGAACGCGGCGACAGCCGTTTGTATTTTCGCAAGTAATACTTTCAAAGCCATGATGATGTTCTTCTGGGATAACGGCAGCATTTGGGTGCATTCCGTTCCGGGACGTCCGGCGCTGGATATTGCCGCAGCGGTATTGTTCGCTTTTGGTTATATATTCCTGCTCGTGCGCTATATCCATAAACGCCGCTGGCAGGACCTCTTCCTGCTGGTCGCCGTGCCGTTGCTGTTGATGCCGTCGATTCTGTCGCTGGCGTTCCCCGACGAAAACCCCTCGCTGAACCGCACCGGCGGGGCGTTGGTGGCGGTCTTCGTCATCGCAGCGATTGCGCTGGATGGCGTGTATACCGCCCTGAGGGGAGTCGATTCCGGGCGCTTGCGGCGTGGATTCGCTGTAGGGATGGTGGGGATCGTCTTATGTATGTCGGCGTCCCAGAGCTATGACCTAGTCTTCAATAAATTCGATACGCAATTCCGCGCGGGCGCGTGGAACACCTCGGATATCGGCAAAGTCATGCGCGCTTTTATGGCGGAAGGCAACTCGCCCGATAATGCCTGGGTGGTGCCCTTCCCCTATTGGGTGGATACCCGTCTGGCGGGCATCCAGGCGGGCTTGCCGACCAAAGATTTTGCGCTTGATCGCGATAAGCTGCCTGATACGTTGAAGGTGAAAGGATCGAAGCTCTTCATTTTCAAGGATGAAGACAAGGATACGATGAATTTGCTACGCAGTCTGTATCCAAGTGGCATCGCGAACCTGTTCCACTCGCCTCTCCAGGGGAAGGATTTCTGGATTTTTACCGCCCCTGATTCTCAAGCAACAATCCCATAACCATGAAAATTTCTCGCGCACGGATTTACGACCTGTTACTTGTATTGGTGCTGCTTGTGGCGGCTTGTTTCCGCTTTGTGGGGATCAATTGGGATCAAAACCAGCACCTGCATCCTGACGAACGTTTTCTGAGCATGGTCGAATCGTCCATCTCGCCTGTCGGGAGCATCTCCGATTATTTCAATACCGACACGTCCACCCTGAACCCGAATAACGTCGGCCAGACCTTCTATGTTTATGGCGACCTGCCGATTTTCATTGTGCGCTATATTGCCGCTACGATGACCTGGGTCAGCACGGGAGCGGCGCAGTATGTTGCGGATCATGGCACCGCCGGGATTGGGCAGTTGTTTGCCTGGATGTCGAAAACAACCGACTGGGGAGGCTACGACCAGGTGGCGCTTCTTGGGCGCGTACTTTCAGGGCTGGCCGACCTGGGCGTGATTTTCCTGCTCTATTTAATTGCGGCCCGTATCTACGGGCGGAAAGTTGCCCTGCTCGCGGCGGCTTTTGCCTCTGTGGCGGTCTTGGAAATCCAACAGTCCCATTTCCTCACGGTAGACAACTTTGCCAACTTCTTTATCTTCCTGGCAACCTATTTTGCAGTTGAAATCGGTTTTGCAAAGCCAAGGATTCGCAAGCAGGTAGCAGAAATTGCCGAAAAGCCTGAAGCGCAAGCTTTGCCCGCCGAGGGCGAGACTGCGGATTCCCAGGTGGCTGCCTCGTCGGACGCCGAAAAACCAAAGCCCGCTGCGCAGGATGATTTTGCCGTTTCTGTGTTGCGTAGCGCATTGTTCTGGAATGTAGTCGGTTTTGGGGTTACGCTGGGCATGGCGGTGGCTTCGAAGATCAACGCCGCGCCGCTGGCGATCTTGCTGCCCGTAGCTTTGATTACGCGTTATTTCCAGTTGAAACAGTATTCGGTTGCCAGCCTGCCCCCGCAAGAGGGTAATCAGTCATCAGCGGAAAGCGAAGACAAGCTGAACACTGAACATTGGTCACTGAACACTGGCCGCTTGTTTGTGAAGTTGGCGTTGGTTTTACTGGTAATAGGCGCAGTTCTCTCGGTAGTTTCATTCCGCGTTTTCCAGCCGTATGCCTTCAAGTCAGGCGATTTTGGCAAGGTTGATCTTAATTTCAGCGCGCCCGATTGGTTCGATAATTTCAAAAGCGGACAAAACGGCCTTAACCCCCTTAACCCGAAGTGGCTTGCCAATCTGAAAGAACAAATCGACCAGTCCAGCGGCGATCCTGACCAACCGCCTGATTTGCAGTGGGCGAACCGCTCCAAACTCTATTCACTACAGAACATTGTGGAATGGGGTCTGGGCTGGCCGCTGGGTATTTTGGCTTGCCTGGGTTTCTTGTATATGGGCTGGCGCATCCTCACGGGCGAAGGCAAGCACTTTCTGCTGTGGAGTTGGACGGGGATTTATTTCGCCTGGCAATCCATGCAGTGGAATCCGACCATGCGTTACCAACTGCCGATCTATCCGCTGCTGGCTTTGATGGCTGCCTGGCTGGCGCTGCTGGCTTTTGAGCGTGTATCCCAAGCGGCGAGCGAGAACGAGTCTGCCGTGTTTGGCATTCGCCTGTCGTCCATCTCTCGCGGCCTTTCTCTGGCGATGCCGGTGGTGGGTATTATCGTCCTGCTTGCCACGGCCATTTGGGCGTTTGCCTTCATTCACATTTATACGGTGGATCAGAGCCGCGTACAGGCCACCCGCTGGATTTATCAGAACGTTCCCGGGCCTATTAATCTAAAAATTGGGTTGCCCGATGGAAGCACATATAGTCAGCCCTTGCCTTACCAGTCGGGTGTGATTGCGCCGTCGTCCCCATATGACGCTCAGTTTACTCCGCCCGATAGTGGGGCGCTTCAAAGTATCGTCTTCGGTCACGCCGCCGACACGACTGGCGCAGGCCAACAGACTGTCACAGTTTCACTTTCATCGGAACCGGGCGGCGCGGCTGACAAAACCCTGGCGACTGCCACGCTGACGGCGAATTTTGCCCCCCATGCCGATCTGCGTGGTGAGT
Source organism: Anaerolineales bacterium (assembly GCA_049792555.1). GTDB lineage: Bacteria > Chloroflexota > Anaerolineae > Anaerolineales > Villigracilaceae > UBA5195. Next base: position 3,704 of record JBARBA010000178.1, on the reverse strand, counting down.
CTTACACTTTGAAATTTGATAAACCGGCAGCGCTTGAGAAGGACACGAATTATTTCCTGCATTTTACGGCAACCAATTCCCTGGTTTTGTCCGGTTCTGCGCCGGTCAACGAATCAACCTGGGATGATGGCCTGCCGCTGCGCATGGACGGTTACGATGGCTATTCCGGCATCTACCAGAGCGACCACAACTTCGAGATGTATTGGGATGACAACGCTGACAAATTACAGCGTTTTACCAGCAACCTCGACACCAGCGACTATGTCTTTATCTCGTCCAACCGCCAGTGGGCCACGACCACCCGCATCCCCGAACGTTATCCGCTCACGATCAGCCTGTATCGCAACCTGATCGGTTGCCCCGCTGGCAAAGACGTCATCTGGTGCTACACCTACGCTACGCCCGGAATGTTCAAGGGCGCTCTGGGCTACGATCTGGTGAAAGTCTTTGAGTCCTTCCCGACCATCGGCCCCTGGCGGATCAACGACCAGCCTGCCGACGAAGCCTTTACGGTATACGATCATCCGAAAGTCTTTGTTTTCCAGAAACGCGCAGACTACAACTCGGCCAAAGTCCACGCCCTGCTCGGCGCGGTGGATTTGAGCAGTGTTGTCCACCTGACGCCGCTCAAAGCCGCCTCTTACCGTTCGTTAATGCTCCCCGCAGCAAAGCTCAAAACCGACGAGGCCGGCGGAACCTGGTCTGACCTGTTCTCTTATGGATCGCTTCTATATCAAAATCCGGTCATCGGGTTGCTGGTCTGGTACCTGACGATTGCGCTGATCGGTTGGTTTACCTATCTCTTTTTGCGGCTGCTGCTGCCGGGCTTGTCAGACCGCGGCTACCCGCTGGCGAGAATCTCCGGGCTTTTGCTGCTGGCTTATTTTTCATGGATTGTTGGCTCCCTGGGTGGGGAATACAGCCGCCTGACGATTGCCATCGGCTGCGGGCTGATCGTCCTTACGGGTCTGGCCGCAGCCTGGGCCAGGCGGGAAGAAGTGCTCGCTGAAATCCGCACCAAAGGCAAGTACTTCCTCTCGGTCGAAGGTGTTTTCCTGGCCTTCTTCCTGATCGATCTGCTCATCCGCGTTGGCAACCCGGACTTGTGGCACGCCAGTATGGGCGGCGAGCGTCCGATGGACTTCACGTTCCTGAACGGTGTTCTAAAAACTACCACCTTCCCGCCCTACGATCCCTGGTTTGCAGGCGGCTATATCAATTATTACTACTGGGGCTACGTGCTGATTGGCACCCCGATCAAGTTGCTCGGCATCGCGCCATCCCTCGCTTTTAACTTCGTCCTGCCAACTTTGTTTGCAATGCTGGCGATTGGCGGGTTCTCGGTGGCATGGAATTTGGCTTCTGGAATGAAAAAGCAATCCCCCGATGCTGCCGAACCTGAAACGTTGGGCGCAGAAAATCCAGGGCCGGTAAATTCGGTGACTGAGAATCCGGAGTCGGCAAACCTTGCCGCTGAAAATTCGGGTGTTGAGAACCCCGATTCCGAGGCGGTTGCTCCCGAAAACCCTGCTCTTGTTTCCAAACCGTGGTGGTTTGCCGCTGACAGCCTGCGCTGGCTTTCTGGACTCGCTGCGGGCGCAGGATTGGTGCTGATTGGCAACCTGGGTACTGTGCGCATGATTTTCGACGGCTTACAGCGCCTGGTGGTTAACAACGATGTCTTCAATAACGCAAGCGCTTCGATCCTCGATCACTTGTCATGGGCCATGCAAGGTATTCCCAAGTTCCTTGCCGGGCAGACAATGCAGTTCTATCCCGGCGACTGGTATTGGATTCCAAGCCGGGCTATTTCAACCCCTTCCGGCAGCGAAATCACTGAATTTCCGTTATTCACCTTCCTGTACAGCGATCTACATGCCCACATGATGGCTTTCCCGTTGACCGTGCTGGTGATTGCCTGGGCGCTCTCGGTGCTCATGGCCCGTAATATGAGTCGCTGGTCGTGGCTGGGCACACTCGCTTTTGGCGGCTTGGTCATCGGCGCATTGCGCCCCACCAACACCTGGGATTTCCCCACCTACCTGGCGCTTGGCTCAGTGGTGGCAGGTTACGCCATCTTCCGTTACGTGGATATAGGCGATACGCCGCGTTTCGGTATTCATCCGGTAGTTCAGCGGATTTTCCTCGCCCTGCTTGGCATCGGTTTGGTTGCCGGATGCAGCCTGCTGTTCTTCCAGCCTTTTTCGAACTGGTACGCGCTTGGTTACAACAGTTTTAGCCTGTGGAAAGAAGCGAAATCTCCCATCGGGTCTTATTTCATCCACTGGGGCGTGTTTTTCTTCGTGATTATTTCATGGCTGGCCTGGGAAACCCGCCAATGGTTGGCCGTCACGCCTCTTTCAGCGCTTGCCAAACTTAAACCTTACTTGGCATATATCTGGCTTGCCCTCGGCGTGGTGTTTCTTGCGATTTTCGGGCTTCTGTACATCTCCAAAGTCGAAATTGCCTGGTTTACAGTCCCATTGGCTTGTTGGGCGCTGATTCTCATATTCCGTCCTGGTTTGCCGGATGCCAAACGCTTTGTCTTGTTCATGATTGCCACAGGGCTGGTTATCACCCTCTTCGTGGAGGTGATCGTCCTGGATGGCGATATCGGTCGCATGAACACCATCTTCAAGTTTTATCTGCAAGTTTGGATCATGTTTGCGATCAGCTCGGCGGCAGCCATTGGCTGGATGGTCGCCGACATGCGCCTGTGGTCGAATGGCTGGCGAAATTTTTGGTATGTCGCCGGCGGCCTTCTCCTGGCGGGCGCGCTGTTGTTTACCTTCACGGCCACTTCCGCAAAAATCAATGACCGCATGGCCCCCAATGTGCCTCTGACGCTGGACAGCATGACTTACATGAATTTCGCCCAATATAGCGAAAAAGGCAAGGATATGGACTTGAGCCAGGATTACCGCGCCATTCGCTGGATGCAGGCGAATATTAAAGGCTCACCGGTCGTCCTTGAGTCTGCTCCTGCCGGGGTTCAATATGTTTGGGACTCGCGTTATGCCATTTATACCGGCCTGCCTACGGTGGTTGGTTGGCAGTGGCACGAGGAACAACAGCGTGTTGTTATGCCGTCAGGAACTGTGGCTGCCCGCGGTCAGGAAGTGCTGCAGTTCTATCGCACCACCGACTTGAACGAGGCAAAAGCCTTCCTGAAAAAATATGATGTGCGCTACATCGTCGTCGGCCAGCTTGAACGCGCCTCCTTCCCTGAGGGACTGGCGAAATTCGAAGAACAGGACAAAAAGCTATGGCAGGCGGTCTACCGTGATGGCGATACTGTCATTTACAAAGTCTTGCCGTGACGCGGATCTTTCACATTACCTCCCGATACGCCGCGCTGGTTGCCCGGGAAAATGGCGAATACCGCGCTGAGAGCCTGACCCGCGAAGGCATGATCCACTTCTCAGACATTCACCAAGTCTTGGACGTGGCTAACCGCTTTTACACGGGCCAGCATGGACTGGTGCTCCTGGCTGTTGACGCCTCCCGGCTGAAAGCGGAACTAAAATACGAAGCGCCGGTCCACCCTGCCGAAGCGCCGGAAAATGAAGGTTTTTCGCGCGGCAAGCGTTTAAGATATAGCAACGATCCGATAGACAAACCTTTGGCGGATGACTTGTTTCCGCACCTTTACGGCCCTTTGAATTTCGACGCCGTCGTTGCTGTGTATGACTTCGAACCTGATA
>JBARBA010000177.1:0-10834 GCA_049792555.1 Anaerolineales bacterium | reverse complement strand
TCACAAATACAACGGTTGTCTTTCTGGCTATGCACATGAATGTTCCCTTTTCCTGTTTGGCCTCTTGCGGGACATTCCATATTCGGGCAAAATATATCTTGTGGGTTCATTGGCAACTCTCAAGGATGTGGTAGTCCTACAAGTTTGCCAGTGAACCCCCTTTTTTGTCAAGTTTCAGCCACTCCACGTTTTATTGGGGTGACACCGGCTGGAGCAATACCACCTGGAATGGGCCAGACAATACTACGCCGCTACACGCTTGTTCATCAGACTCTGAAGACATTGTAGTAGTCAAACTGAACAGTGCGGGCGTGTACTAATGGCATGTCTTCTATGGCGGCGCATCAAGCGAAACCCATAGCACTTCCATCGCTGGCGATGGAAGTGGGAGCATCTATGTGGTAGGCTATAGTACTGCCACCTGGAATGGACCAAACACTGCCGCACCGCTGAATGCCTATAAAGATGGTATGGATATAGTGGCTCTCAAACTGAATAGCGCGGGCACGTACCAGTGGCATACCTTCTACGGCTCGGCAGATAATGACGTCGGTATTGCGGTCATCAGCGATGGGAGCGGAAACGTATACGTAGCAGGCTATAGCAATGCCACCTGGAATGGGCCGGGTGCTGTTGCGTCCCTGAATGCTTTTGCAGGCGGTGCTAATATCGTGGTAGTCAAAATAAAAGACGGCATATCTCCTCTCAACGTAACGGTTGAGCAAGCTGCCAGTCAAACAGACCCGACCAGAGCACCCACCATCAATTTCACCGCCACCTTTAGCAAACCGATCAACGTTTCCACCTTCACGAATGCCGATGTCACCCTGGGCGGTACGGCAGGCGCGTCAACCGCAGTTATCAGCCAGGTTGCCCCCAATGACGGCACCACCTTCAACATCGCCGTCAGCGGCATGAGTAGTTTCGGCGTGGTCACAGCTTCGCTGGCGGTTGGCGTTGTCAGTGATGCCGTGGGCAACCCGAACATCGCCAGCACCGGCGCTGATAACAGCGTGACCTACGATGAACTGGACACTGCGTGCGCAAATGTGCCCACTATTACTTTGGGGCAGGATCACGCCGATATTCTGCGCGTACCCGACGATATTGACCCCTACAAATTCGAAGTAACTGCTCCATACACCACCATCGTTGCCAGCCTGACCCCACCGGCAGACGGGGATTTCACGCTCAACCTGTTTGGCGCGTGCGACGGCGCATCCATTGACCCCTGGGACATCGGCCGCGCCTGGCACATTGGGCGCGTCTGGCATATCGGCGGAGACGCAGACCGCAAGATCGAGGTGCGTTTCAACGTCGGCAAAAAAGCGGGGCCGAACGTCTTCTACTATTTGGCAGTGCAGAGAGCAGGTGGCGGGGTATACAGCGCAGCGTCCTACCAACTGCACGTGGAACTGCAACCCCCGGATTTCGGGTTGGTCGATACGCTGATTTTATACAATCCGAGCCGCTTCAAAGACAAGTATGGCCTGGATGCCGCCTCGCAAATGATGGACAAGCTGACGCAACTGGCGGGACATCCCAAGGTCAATGGGCTGATCGTCCAACTGGATCAGTTCCCGGCGGTTGTGGAGGCCTACGACCACTGGGTCAATACGCCGGTCAGTAACGGCAATGAAAACAGTTACACCAGCAATGTCGCAGCCGCGAATGCAGTTTCGGATCAAATCCGCGCAGCCATGCTGGAGTTTATGCTGACAACCAAAAAGCTGGTCACGGGTTACGTGGTCGTCGTCGGCGACGATGACCAGATCCCGTTCCGGCGTCTGGCGATTAACCCCGACCCGATCATCGGAGACCCCAACTGGATGTCCGAAAAGACTTACTTTCTGGGCCTTGGGGATACTGCAAATATGCCCATTGATGCCGCCCTGTTGGCTGACCAGACCTTGAGCGACGATTTCTATGGCAACTACCGCGATCTGGCCGGGGCAGGCTTTTTACCCAGTTTTGCCGTCGGTCGCTTGTTGGACACGCCGGAGCGCATCCAAAAAATGACCGACTCGTTCCTGGATCATAATGGCGTGATCGACCTGAGCGCGCCGGGGGCATCTGCCGCCATCGCGGGCTATGACTTCCTAGCCGATTCAGCCCAACAGACGTGCAACCGCTTAACAAACGGCGGGCTGGTCACGGATTGCGCCTTGATCGGCGTCAAGTTCACCAGGGATGACTTATTCCAAAAGTTTATCGTGAACGCGCCGAACCTTGCCGGTTATTACGGACACACCAATCATGGTCAACTGTTTACGCCAATTGGCAGCCCGTTGACTGCCGAACAGATCAGCGCCGCGAGTTTTGCTCCGTCCAGTTCCCTGTGGTGGGTCATCGGGTGCCAGTCTGGATTGGTGCTGCCCAAGAGCGAAAATCATCCGTTATCGTTGGCGCAGTCGCTGGGAGATCACGGAATTACCTACCTGGGCAACACCGGCTGGGCCTGGGGCGCGGATGGCCCGCTGACTTACAGCGAATTGTTCTATCAATTGTTCACCGAGAAATTGACTCAAGGCGGAGGCATGCCCATCGGCGAAGCCTTACGGCTTGCCAAGCGGGATTACTTCTACACAACCATAAACAACGCCTATGGAAAAGGGGAAAACTACCTCTTTTCCGATTATGACAACAAGGCGATGGCCGAAGCAACCCTCTACGGCTTGCCCATGCTCAAGTTCAACTTTCCTGCTACAGCCTCCACGCACGCCAAGCCTGTGTCGCAGAAAGCCGTCACCCAATTGGATGCGATAGCTCAAGCTGTACCGGCCCAATTCCATCCATTGTTGATTACTCCGGGCAATCTGACACAAGTGGTGCAACAATACAAAGGCAATACGTATTACACAGACGAGCAAGGCGAGTTCAGCGCAGCACCAAAGACCCCCTTGCTTCCGCAGTCCGAGTATTTCAATTTTGATACCTCTCTCGGTCGGGCCAAAGGCGTGATTTGGAAAGGCGGCTCTTACACCATCCTGCGCGGGAACAACCCGCTGGTGCTCAAGCCAACCCAACTCAATGCCGCTCCGGGCCTTGAACCGGTTTTCAACGGTACGTCCCCACTGCTCCCGGTGGCGCTGGTTGGACTGGAAAAACTCGACGGGACGTTTACCAACCACCTCACCTTTCAAACCGGTCAATATATCGGCATCCAGGCAAGTGGAACCTTACGGCTTTTCAGTTATAAGCAAACTCACCTTGCGCAGCCGCGCTCAAATACGGGGGCAACGTCCCAACCACGCCCTTACCGCTTCACTGGACGATTTTCAACCCTGTCAGCCAATCAACGATCTGTTGAATGCCCGGCATCTCGCCATAGATATCACTGGTGACTGACCCACCATAGAAATATTCTGTGGGCTGGCAGGCGCGTGGATTTGAACCCAGAAGCTTTGTCGTCTTAAATATTTTGCCGGTGGCAATATCATAAAGCGTTATTGTCCAGGTATAACGATAGCGCCGCACAGTATGCGATCCCCTGTAAGGGCAAGTCTCAACCTTGGCTTGCGATTGATCGACGCAAAGAACATAATGCAATTCTGCCGGCGTAGTGGCCATCCAGCCGTTGGGAAGTTGAAGACTGTAAGGCGCTACAACCGCAAAGCGAACAGGGTCTGTCTCCATGCCAAAAATGGCGATCGTTGGGAGTTGTTTTTGGCACATATTCGCTGCGGCGGTGGTCATTTGGGTCGTGGCCTGCGTGGAACTCGAATGGGCATAAGCGTCGAGGATCTTGGTCTGTGCGGCAGCGGCATCCGTCTTGCTTGCATCCGAGGACGTTGTCTCTGATAAAGTCTTGATCATCATGAGCGCCCCGTCGAAATCATTCGCCTTCGCCAGGGCGTCCGCCCGCATCAATGTAACCTGGTCGTTGAGCCGGTTGTAATCCGTCAAACCCGGGTCCAAAGTTTTGGCGGCATCATAGTGTTGCGTGCCTTCGTCGAACTTTCCGCTTTCGATTTCGGTCTTTCCCCATTGCAAATAGACCACCGCCAACCCCTGGTCGGCCTGCTGCACCTGTTCGGGAGAGGCTTTTTCACCCCAGCCGACCAGCTTTAAAACCTTCTCCGCGCCCTGATAATCTTTTTGCTCGAACGAATATTTTCCCCATATGAGGTAATCATCGAATATTATTTTCTGCACAGTTGGGGCGGCAGATGAGGTTGGAAAGCCTTGCTGTATTAGCTCCAACTTCGCAATGGCCGTCTCATAATCATTTTGGGCAAGCAGGTTTTTCGACCACGACAGCAAAATATTCCCGGCCTGCTCACTCATATCCGCAACAAACGCTCCATTGGGATGCACGAGAATATAGCTCTGGATAACGCTATAGGCAGTCGACCAATCCTGTGATTTGACAGCCTGATCGAGCGCCAGTTGCGCCTGGCATTCTTCGATCTGGTGGTAAACGCCATAAGAGGAGCCAAATATGGAACGTGGGAACGACTTTTCAAAGGAAGTGTATTTCACCACTTCGGCGCATTTCCGCTGCGCAAACAATGCGTTAACTTGTTGATCGGTGTTCGTTCCGTTGGAGATATAACCTGCAGTCACGCCAGCCACAGTAAGCACCACCACCACGGCAAGGCCAATCCCGATCAGGAGCGCGAGATTCTTCTTTGACAGTTGCCGTTTCGCTGGCGTTGAAGTTGGGATTGGCGTTGACGCCGAAGTTGAAAATGGGGTTGAAGTTGACGCCGGAGTCGAAGTTGGGATTGACGTTGGGATTGGCACTGACGCTGGCGGGTAACTTGCAGCGGAAGTGGTGGAAAAAGGAGACGCCTGGGAGGTTTCTCCCTCGGAGACTGCGCGCTCGGTGGTAGCTGTCAAGCGGGCAATCTGCTTCTGGGCTGCCTGGTTGGATGGGTCAATACGCAACACCTGCTGGAAGCAGGACAACCTTTTATCCGCATCTGCCATCGTAAAGCCCAATAAATACCATGCCTGGGCCACGTTAGGGTTTTGTCTGACGATAGGGACAAGAATGGCATGCGCCTCATCTTTTTTCCCGGCCTTTAATAACTCGAACGCTTCCTGAAGTGCTGCCGCTGTTGTAGTATCCATTTATCTCTCCATGTCAATATCTTCGCCAAAATAGGTCAAAAGAAATAGGGCTTTTTGATGCAGAGTTAAAGTCTTCCAGACAAAAACTCACCCACAGAGAAGCTCATGCCAGAGATTTTAGCACTTTTACAAAACATTGCACCTCTTTTAGAACAACCCCTCCAAATACTGCCGCGTGCGTTCCTCTTTCGGGTTGGCAAAGACTTCGTACGCCGGGCCGCTTTCGACCACTTCGCCCAGGTACATAAAGATGACATGGTCGCCCAAGCGCTTGGCCTGACGCAGGGTGTGCGTCACGATCACGGTGGTGTACTGGCCTTTCAGTTCGAGCAGCTTCTTTTCGATGTGCTGCGAAGAAATCGGGTCAAGCGCGGAGGTGGGTTCGTCGCCCAGGATGATTTCCGGCTCAATGGCCAGCCCGCGCGCCAGGCACAGGCGCTGCTGCTGGCCGATCGAAAGGCTGGTGGCGGGGTTATGCAACCGGCCTTTGACTTCTTCCCACAGCCCGGCGACCTCCAGGTAATGGCGCACGGCATCCTTGTATTCTTTGTTGGTTTTCTTCATCTGGTGGATGTGCAGACCGTAAGCTACGTTCTCGTAAATCGACATCGGCAGCGGGTAGGGACGCTGCGCCAGCAGCCCGACGCGCTTGCGCACCTCGGTCACGTCGATATCATTGGCGTAAATATCTTCCCCGTCCACCAACACCTGGCCTTCGATACGCGCGCCGTCCGTCAGCTCCAGGAAGCGGTTAAAACTCTTTAACAGGGTGGTCTTGCCACAGCCCGAAGGCCCCATGATGACAGTCACCTGTTTTTTGGGGATTTCAAGATTGATCCCTTTCAGGGCCTGCTGGCTGCCGTAATAAACATTCAGGTCTTTTACCTGGATATGCGCGTCCATTGATTCTCCTGGCATTTATTTGACGATAAATTTACTTAAGCGTCCTGAAATCCAACGCGAGCCGAGGCTGACAGCCAGCACGATCACGGTCAGGATCAACGCAGCGGCGTAGGCGCGTTCGCGCACTGTGGGGAAAGGCGTGCTCAATTGGAAAAAAATCGCCAGCGGGAGCGATGCCACCGGAGTAAGCAGCGAGTTGGGCATACGGTCGGTGTACCCGGCGGTAAACAACACCGAGGCGGCGTCGCCGATCCCGCGTCCAAAGGCCAGCAGGATGGCGGTAATGATGCCGGGCAGCATCTGGCGCGTGACCACACGCAAGGCCACTTCCAGCCGGGTGGAGCCGAGGGCCAACGCGGCCTGCTCCAGGTCTTGCGGCATCATGCGGATGACTTCATCCATGGCGCGGGTCATGATCGGCAGTTCGAGCAGCGTCAGGACGATGATGCCGCCCAGCATGGAGGCTCGCATCCCCAGCGCCAGCATCAGCGTGAAACCAAAAACGCCGTAGACAATCGAGGGAATGCCCCACAGCACGTCCAGCGCGAGGCGCACGTACTGGCCCCAGGCCGAATCGCCCAGGTAGGTTTCCAGGTAGAGCGCAATCGGCAGGCCGAGGATGAGCGCGATCAGCGTCCCCGCGCCGGCCATATACAGCGAGCCGAGGATGGCGTTCAGGATTCCGCCGCCCCCGCCCATGTAAAATCCACCCTGTGGCGGTTGGGAGATCATTTCCCAACTGAGCGATGGCAGGCCGCGTGAGATGATGGCCCACAAAATCAAGCCCAGGCTGCCCGCAACCAAGCCAAAAGAGAGCAACATGAAGCTCTTGACAATTGCCTCGGTAATGTGACGACGATGCCAGCACTTTTTCATACCCAATCCTTTACGAAGCGCCGTAAGACCAGCGTGGAACCGATATTAAAAATCAGGATCATGACCAACAAGATCAAAGCGACGCTCAAGAGCGCCGAGTCGTAGAGTGGCACCGACATCATGTCGCCATAGTTATTGGCGATCAAGGCCGGGAGCGGGTAGGCCGTATCGAGCAGGGAGTGCGGCACCTGCGCCACGTTGCCAACGACCATTAAAACAGCGATGGTTTCCCCCAGGGCGCGTGAGGCCCCCAGGACAATGGCTGCGATAATGCCCGGTAAAGCCTGGGGAAACACCACCCAGCGGATGGTTTGCCAGCGGGTGGTGCCGAGCGCCAGGGAGGCATCCTTCAAACCGGATGGAATGTTGTTCATGACTTCATAGATGACCGAAATAATAAATGGCGCGACCATCACAGCCAATACAATCGCCCCGGCCAGGATGCTGAACCCGGTCGGATTCTGGCTATTGAGCAGCGGCACGTTTTGCAGGTATTTTTTGGCGAACGGTACCAGCCAATCTTGCAAGAGAGGCACCACTGCGATGATGCCCCAAACGCCGTACACCACAGGCGGGATGGCAGCCAGGAGATCGAGCAAGGGTTTCATGAAAGCCCGCAAGCGGTTGCCCGCATACTCAGAGAGATAAATGGCCGTTAACAAACAGGGCGGCACGGCCAGGATCAGCCCGGCGGTTGTGACCCAGACCGTCCCGGTGATGAACGGCAGGAAGCCGAACAGTCCTTCTTCGGGTTTCCACTCCTGGCCGGTGAGCATATCCCACCAGGAGTGGGCCTGAAAAATCGGCCAGGACCTGACCACCAGCATGATGAGAATAATAAGCGCCAGCAGGATGGGGATCAACGAAAAAATAAAAAATGTCCGCCCGGCAAACTGGTCCTGGCGGCGGCGAGCAAGAAGGGAAGGCCGGTCAGCCCGGCCCTCCCTGTTTAATTTAGTAGGATTTGTTGTAGTTTTTGACGATTGGCTCATTTAACCTTTGCTACTGAAGCGGCAAGCGCATCTGCTGGGAGTTGGACATACCCTGCCTGGCCAACAAGTTGCTGACCGTCGGTCAAAATCCACAGGATGAAGGCTTGCGTCAACCCGGCAGGCTTGCCTTTTGTGACAAGGTTTTCGACGCGCCCCGGAGGAGAAGGATAGGTGTTATTGGCGACTGCATCTGTTGCCTTGGTCAGGCTGTCAATCACCTCAACCGGATCGGCCTTGCCGTTCTTGTCTGCATCAATCGGGATCACAACAGCGCCGGCGGCCACTTTTCCGCTCGTCAGGTCGAAGGCAAAACCGAGGTTATTATATCCGATTCCGAGCGGGTCTTTGACGACCGCATCCAACAAACCGGGGTCAGCATTAACGCCTACGGCAGTCTTGAGGATATCCGCCTGCACCTTGCCGCCCAGGAACTGCGCCCAAATATCGGCGGACCCGGCGGAGTCTGAGCGGGTATAAACGTGGATGGCATCCGTGACTTCCGGCTTGCCGACCACTTCACCCCAGGTTTTGATCTCGCCGGTGATAAAGATCTTGCGCAGTATATCTTGTGTGATGCCTTGCGCCTGGATTTGGGCGATGACGGGGTTCTTGTCGCTGACCACGCCGAAGACTGCATCCTTCACGACCGGGATGGTGTACGCGCCCTGGGCTTCTTCTTCCTTTTTGACCTGGCGGGAGACCATGCCGATATCGACCGCGCCGGAGAGGGCATCGGTCATGCCTTTGCCTGCGCCGCCGCCCGAAATGTCGAACACAACGTTCGGGTGAAGCTTGTGGAACGCATCGCCCCAAACTTGCATCAGCGGGTAAAGCGCAAACGCGCCGGAGACGGTAATGGTGCCGGAGATGTCAGGCGCAACGGTAGCGGTGGGGGGGACGGTGGTGGGTTCCGTGGTGGCGGTCGGCGCCGGGGTGGCGACTGCGCAGGCGCTCAACAGCAGGGACAGCGCCACAAAGGTCGAAACAAGCATAAACGTGATTTTTTTCATATCTCTTCTCCAGTTTTTGATAAGAATATTAGGTTATCCATTGTAGTAGTAGATCGTAGACTTTCATGGCAGCATAAGCGACTAACCTGATGCGTCCAGCATCTGTTGGAGGGCGTCCTGGCGTTTGTTGACATCCTCCAGCGTGGTGTGGTCAAGCACATCGCTGATAGCATTACGCACATCAAACATCACCAGCCGCAGGCCGCAGGTTTGCTCATCGGGGCAGCCGCACGGCTCGTAAGCCATTTGCGAAACACAACTGATCGGAGCCAATGGCCCATCCAGCACGCGGAAGATTTGGCCGAGGGTGATCTCACCGGGCGGTTTTGCCAGGTAATACCCGCCGCCGATGCCCATTTTGCTGTGCAGCAAACCGGCATTCTTGAGTGTGAGCAGGATTTGTTCAAGGTATTTTCCCGGGATTTTCTCACGCCCAGAGATTTCTTTGATCTGCATCACAGGCAAGGGAGCATTTGGGTGGGATGTGTTTGCCAGGACGATCATGGCCCGCAAGCCATATGCCCCGCGTTTGGAGAGTCGCATGACTGCCTTTTTTTATTGTCGACAAAGTCTACTACTATAATAGGACTTATTCTTTTAGTATACTATTGGCTTTTGATCTCTGTCAAGGGTATAAGCACACAATGGAAGGGTGGTTTTGCAGGTTTTTCATTTCGAGAAACTGTCGTATCTTTTTTATAATCGGTGGTTGAGTAGGCGGCGGCGCTATACCGCCGCCGTATCGAAACCACTATATAACAATAACTTCCCTAAAATATTGAGAAAATACAAACTATCTTTACCCCCGTCAATCGTGACTGCTTTGGCTCTTGCCAAATGGCTCAAATAGAACGCGGGCGCTCCCCCGGCCCGCTTAAAAAACGTTCAGGCTTGCCTGCGTCCCTGGCGAAGCTCGGCGCTGTGGATGCTCGTCCCGATGATCCTGCGCCCACCAGCGGCTGTATCGATTGGCTGCGACGGGTGGCCGCGCGCCATGCGCTCCCGCATCAAATCATTTCTTTTTGTCCGGCTTTGCATGGCCTGCCGGGGTAGGCTTCAAGAACCTGGGGACATCCAGCGTAACGGTGGAACGCGCATATTCGATAAAGTATGCCAGAGTCATTAGCGCCACCAAAAAGTCTGCAACCATCACCAGGCCGTTCCCCAGGCTGACGTCGTTGGCCAGCTTAAGGATCAGGAACGGCAGCAACAAAATCGAGATGACCACCACGAAATACCACTTGGAGATTTTTTGCGTCATCGTGCGCTCTCCCCAGTAAAAGCGACCTTCGCGCGTGAAGGCTACGCTCCCGGCGGATAAACCCAGGTGCTGCCTGATCTCGTCTTCCACCGCGCCCAGGTAAAGATAGTTGCGCATGACCGATAAATTGGTGGAATAGAGCTTCTGCATGAAATAGAAAATGATCACCAGGAAGACGCTCAACAATATGTCAAACGGGAAGTCTTTATACAACTGGGCAATCCTGGCCGGGTCTGTGATCCCAAGCAGTTTTGCAATGGCGTCCACCAGCAGGGAATTAAGCTGCGGCACACGCAGCAGCATCAACAGCCCGACGCTGGTGGTGAGCACCAGGTAGACAAACAGGTTATTCCTTTCCTTCCACGTCTCGTGCGTGATTTCGAACGTCTTTTGGTAATGTTCCGCGATGGTTTGGACAACTACTTCATCTGTCATTGGATACCTCGTTGTTAATTGTTTTGAAATTCTCTGCCGGGCAGCGTTGAAAAACTTTCACCACAAAGTTACAAAGCCACCAGGTTTTCTGGTTCTTTGGTGTTCGGGGAGTAAAACCCATTTTGGACACGGATTTCACGGAGAACACGGATTTTTAAAGGGCTTTTCCGCGCAAATCTGTGTTCTCCGTATCCCATACCCCACTCAAAACCAGAGAACCGGTTTTCTTTGAGTCTTTGCGCCTCGGTGGTGAAAAGCGTATTTTCGACCCTATTCGACCG
>JBARBA010000176.1:0-2044 GCA_049792555.1 Anaerolineales bacterium | reverse complement strand
CCATTGTGCCCGTCACACCTGTCCCGGTGTCCCTTCGGGAGGGTGCCAGTTGCCAAACATGCTGTCTGACATGAAAATAAAATGTTTGCCATACCCTGACGGGCACACGTACCCTGACGGGCACACGTACCCTGACGGGCACACGTCCGTTTGTCCGTTTCCCGTCCGCTCCCGAATCCGCTCACACTACATTGTGTTCAATTTTCATCCTTCGGGGTGAACTCCGTTCACGATACTTCGTGGTTCAAGGTTTTTCTCTTCCGGCTCGTCCGGGTCAGGTCATAGAGCATGAGCAAAATAACCAGGCGAGATTTTCTTAAGATCGGCGCGGCGTTTTGCGCCAGCGCAGCCGGCGTTGCGCGGGCGCGCCTCCCGCATTCCTTTGCGTTGCAGAGAAATGGCAACCCGGCAAACGCCAAAAATATCATCATCCTGCTCTTCGATGCCATGTCGGCCAAGAATTTGTCTCTGTATGGCTATCAAAGAGAGACCACGCCAAACCTGGCGCGACTGGCAGCGCGCTCAACCGTCTATCATTCGCATTATTCTGCGGCAAATTTCACCTCGCCGGGAACCGCAACGACTCTCACGGGCATGTACCCCTGGAAGCATCGCGCGTTCAATCAGGGCGGCATGGTCAAACGCAGCCTCATTGACCAAAATATATTTAACTTCCTGGGAGCCGGCTATCATCGCGCTGCCTTTGCGCAAAACCTATGGGCCGACATCCTGCTGGAACAGTTCGACAAAAATATAGACACCCATCTTGCGCCTACGTCCTTTACCGCAAGCCGGGATAGCTTATGGGTGGGTAAATTCAAAAACGACCCGGCCCTGGGCTGGAACACGTTCCCCGATTTTCTTCTCTCTTTAAACCTGCCGGCGTCGCTGGTCGGCGGGTATTTGAACGCCTATGAGTCGCTTCGGAAGATGCCCTATTACCGTTACGGGTTCCCCGATTACCCCAAGGGCATTCCGAACATGCTGCCGTTTGCAGGCGTGGCCTTTCGCAATGAGGATATTTTCGCCGGGGTTACCAACGAAATCGGCGCATTGCAGCAGGGTTCGAATCCCTACTTTGGCTATTTCCATTTCTTCTCTCCGCACGAACCTTATAGAGTCGATAAAGAATATGGGAAACTATTCCACGACAGCTATAAACCGGCGGCAAAACCGGTGCATGCTTTAAGTGAAAATATCAATGACGCAACGCTCCTGGATAAGCGGCTCCAATACGATCAGTTGATTGCAAATGTCGACGGCGAGTTTGGCAAATTGCTTGATTTTCTTGAAAAGCAGGGCATTTTGGATGACAGCTACCTTGTCGTCACATCCGATCACGGCCAGTTGTTCGAACGCGGCGAGCACGGGCACAGCACGCCTTTATTATTCGAACCTGTGATCCATATTCCATTAATCATATCTGCGCCCGGACAAACCACGCCGCGTGATGTATATACTCCCACCAGCAATATTGATCTCGTACCCACACTGCTTGGCCTGGCAGGCAGGGAAATTCCTGCATCCGTGGATGGCAAGCTCTTGCCCGGCTTTGGCGGTTTACCAGAACAGGATCGCAGCATCTACTCAATGGTTTCCTATGAAAACTCCGCCTTCCTCGCATTAACAAAGGCCACGATTGCCATGCACAAAGGAAACTACAAGTTGATCCATTACCTGGGCTATCCCAAACATAGCGATGTGGATGAGCTTTATAACCTTCAGGACGACCCCGAGGAATTAAAGAATCTGGTCAAATCGGACACAATCACGCTATCGCGCATGAAAGAAGAAATGCTCGCGGACTTGGATTCTGCCAATAAACCCTACAGGAAATAAAATGATTATCGAACAAGTTACCGTTGTAACCGACGAATTGGTCGAAGCCTTTCAGCGCCTGATGCCCCAACTGACCACGAACCACCCGCCGCCATCCCGCGCCGAACTGCAGGCGCTGGTGGCCTTCCCCGCTTCGACGCTGCTGGCGGCGCGAGAAAGCGAGGCCGGCCCGATCATCGGCGCGGCCACCCTGTCGCTTTTGTAT
>JBARBA010000175.1:0-2283 GCA_049792555.1 Anaerolineales bacterium | reverse complement strand
GTCTCATCGTTGCCGCTAAAGCGCACCAGGCATTTGCCAGAAGCTTCGCAGAAAGCCAGCCCGAATTTGATCCCCGGAGCGCTGGTAACCAGCGTTTCGTGAATATCTTCGACCGTTTTGATAAAGTGCGACTGGCCCAAGATAAAATTGATCGGTTCAGGTTTTTCAATAGAGACGATTTTTATGTCCATGAATATGCTCCTGTAGAATAGTCACAGTCATTTATAGCATATTTACGATTTAATGGGCAAGGGTCTCCAAATTATTTTCGGCGGAAATAAAAAAAGCCGGGTGAGTTTGGCCCGGCTTTTTGTTTTGGGGGCTAGTTCGCGCTGTCGCAACTGCAAGAGCCGCCGCAACCGCAGGAGTCGCTTTCTTTCCGGGCGCTTGGACTGTCAACCAGGAAGCCCGCGCCGCGCACCGGGTCGTTAACGAAGTCAATTTTCGCGCCGCGCAGGTAATTGATGGATTGGTCGTCGACCAACACTTTAACGCCGTCCGATTCGAAAGTCATGTCGTTCTCATGGGTAATATTATCCAAGGCCATGCCAAATTGAACACCGCGGCAACTGCCGCCTGCCACGTAGACACGTAAAGCAAAGCCTTCCAGTTTGCGTTCGGCGAAAATGTCGCGCACCGCATTCGCGGCAGTGGGGGTGATGGTGATTGTTTCGATTTCAAGTTCCTGAAGCATAGAGGCTCTCCTTGTTTGCTGTCTTCTGCTTTTTAGCGGTTACTGGACGCAGAAAAAAGTCAACGACGGGTATAGTTTGGTGTATCGGAATTTCAATTCGGATAAATATTATCAGCAATAGAGTTGCTTGTCAATATGAAAAATTCCTCACCTGCCAGGCGAGGAATTTTTCATTAACTTGGGACAGGTGTTAGTTGACTGGCAGGCGATTCTTCAACGTGCGGTTGAGAATTTCATCCTGCTGTTGATTTGACTTCGTTTTTTTGGACCGGGCTGCTTTTTCTGCTTTCTGACGATCCAGGGCCGTTTGCCAGGCAATTTCAAAGGCGGTGGGTTCGGGTTCGGAAGGTTCCTCGGCAGGAGGCATTTCGAATTTCTCGGTCTTGCCTTTGCCGCTCCTTCTCGGGTTACGTTCCCTGGCGTCGCCGGCCCCGGCGGCGTTGTCCTGGCGTCCCTTCGGTTGAGCGGGCGCGCGCTTGGGACGGGGAACTTCGATTTCTTCTTTTTCTTCGGGCGGAGCCATGGTGGCTTTCATGCTCAGGCGAATTTGCTTCTTTTTGCGATCCACGTCAATAATCATGACGTCGATTTCGTCGCCTTCTTTAACAACTTCCTGGGGCGTCTTGACGTAGCCATGCGCCATTTCACTGATATGGACGAGGCCGGGGCGCTCTGCGCCGATTTCGACAAATGCGCCGTAGGTTTCAAGGCGGACAACTTTGCCCTTGACGACTGTTTCGGGCTTCAGGTCTTTCCAATCCAGACCCAAAGGTTCGATCATGGTCAATTCGATCCGGTCTGCTTTTGCGCGCCGCACCCACACATCGACGCTTTGCCCCACCTGCAGAATTTCATCGATGCGCTTGGCCGGGTCTGCCTGGATTTGGGAAACATGTAGAATGCCTGGAACGCTTTCGCCAATATCGACGACCGCCCCTGCCAATGTGGTTTTTACTACCTTGCCGGTCAGTTTTGTCTTGGGTTTAAGTTCGGTGCTGGGAACAGCCGTATCTGCTGATGTGCTCATAAAATTATCTCCTGAAACGTAATCATAGCGAATTTTGATTATACCGCAGAACAGTCAAACGTCAATTATTGGTTGCACCATTTCAGGGTTTTCTTAAAGTCTTTTTATCTACAAAGTACACGACCCCCTGGCGGGGGCAAGCAAACACGAAGTTTAAATCTTTTCTTTCCGTTCTTGGCGGGCGCTTGCCCCCATTAGGGGGCGCGGTTCGATTATCGCAATTTTAGGGCAAACGCTTTGACTTTAAGAGATACTGTTGGCGAACTGAATTGGGAGGAGTAAGGTAAAAATTCGATCAACATGGTCAATGCCCGAAGAAACCGGGCGTATCGGAGCGATATTGCTGGACAAGAAGAGTACTTATCGGCTGATGTGACCGGTTGTCGAGTATTTGAGAAACTGGCGGAGCAAATCCGCGGCACGGGTTTAATCAAAGGTAATCGTTCACGGGGTTTCTCTGAACAAAATCTGAGACAACGCAAACGATAGAATAACAAAGTTGTAGCATACTTGAACCATGTCAGCAATAACAGAGCTTCTTCCTGCGAAATTACTTGAGGCG
>JBARBA010000174.1:0-12388 GCA_049792555.1 Anaerolineales bacterium | reverse complement strand
GGGTTTAGATGCGTATCGGGTTCATCCAACAAAAACAGCGAATCCTTGCCGCCGGTGAATTTCAGCAATCCCAGAACCGTGAGCAGTTGTTGTTCGCCCTCGCTCAATTCCCTGAAACTTAATGCTTGATCAACATTCTTGACCTTTACCCTAACGCGCACTTCCGAGATAATTTCTGAAAGCAACGTGCTTTCGAGCATCTTGAAAAACTCATCCGGGCTGAGATCGCCTGCCACAGCGCGCAAGGCTTCACGGTCAGGCAGGAACAGGTGAAAAAACTCATTGCTTTTGCTCGCCCCGGTCAGGCTGGTGTCTTCATTGCGCGTGATCTTAATGGGAGCCAGGGACGCAGGCAAAACTCGTTCGAGAAATTCGCGGACGACGCCGCTGGCCCCCCAAAATAATTCTTCCCGGTTTGCAGATTTGGCCCAATCGGGTCGCCGAAAGACAAAATGAACAGAATCAAGGTCTTCGATGCCGAGTTGTTCTTTGAGAAAAATCAATTCCTTGCTGTTATCCTTTGCCAGGAAAAAGGCCAGCAAGACAAACTGACTGTGGATCGGCTTGGCGTAAAACAGCGGGCGGATTTCACCTTTCAGGTGCAGTTCATTGCGCAACAAGCGGCGATAAAAATCGGTGCGATGCCTCTTGAAATAGGTTTCGAGGCTGTCGCTGGGGCCGGAGTAATAGGCAAACAGGTGGCGCGGCAGGTAAGGGGCCTGGCCGTCTTTTTTATTGCGGGCGACCTTGCTTAAGGGGATGGGCTGTCCGTTTTTCTCACCGAACAGATCTTTTTCGCCGCCTTTCGCCGCTGTAATCCGGTATTGTTTGGCGGCGCTATCGCCGCGCGCCGGGTCGGCATCCACCTTGACCCAGGTTTCCGACTCGCCGTCGCCCAATTTGTATTTGATTTCGTAGGCGAATTTGGGCGACTCGCCCAAATCAAGATTGCGAAAGATGGAGACCAGCGCCTCCAGCACGTTGGACTTGCCCGCGCCATTCCAGCCCACCACCACGGTTGCCAACCGGTCTTCATCGAAATTGATCCTGACCTGGTCAAGGTTTTTAAAACGCGAATTGATTTGCAGGTAATCAATCTTCATGCTTTCCTCCCTTTCAACAAGAACCAATCCGAATGCTCCGAGCGCCGCACTGCGATTTGCCCGCTTTTAAGGGCGTCGCGCAGCTCGACGAAAAACTCTTCCACCAGTTCCGATTCGGCCTCCGGCGGATAGCCCGCCGCCTGGAACAACGCATCTGCCGATAGTTCGCCTGCGGCGTTTTCCAGCGCCTTGATTACACCGATTTTTTCATGGCTCGTTTTCACTTTTACCCTCCGCCGGGGTTGCTTGATTTCTTTGGGCGCATTGGCCCGGACAATACGGATTCTTTCCAGGAGCGCCTCTGCCGGTTCGTCGTTTGCATCCTGCTCCACCAACTCGCCGCGAAAGGCTTTTGCCAGGATCATGGGCGTCAATGACGAGGCCTGCTCCTGCGCCGCCCGCCAGAGCGCTTCGAGCTGCCCGGCAAAGGCAAACAGGTCCTCGACGCGGCGAATGATTTCCTGCTGTTCTTCTGCCGGGGGAACTGCTACGGGTAAAGACTCCAGAATCGTTTTATTGATGGAAGCAAGGTTTGTCGTTTGCTTTCCAGATTGCAAGAAATAATCATAGCCGCGCGAATTACCGTAGTGGGAAAAATATTCGGGAACAAAATCGGCTCGTTTGAGACGCGCCCTGAAAACATGGTTTTGAAAAACACAGCGTTCTATTTCGCCCTGCCAAACCCAACCCCTCCCCAGTTTATCAATGTCGCCGCCCTCATTGAACAAAATATCGCCGGGTTCCAATAACCAATCCTTCACACGTTGTTTCGGAACCCGGATTGTTTTTAATTCATTCAAATCCAAATACACGCGCTGCACATTTGCGACACGCAAGTAAGGAAGCTGCTCGTCTTCCAAATCCTGCTTTTTGGTGTCTTTGGTAATGCCGCCGATAACATCCGCGATGTCTCGTAAGAAAAGCTTGTCCCATGTGGCGGGAAACTCATAATTTTCAAAGCCAGTCGCTTCAAAACCATCAAAACTTGTCGTTTCTTTGCCATATCCTTGTGCTTCCCGCCACTCCTCCGTCAACCTGCCGGACGTGGCCGCATCAAGCGTGGACTGGCGCAAGCGTTTAAGCATGTGCGGAATGCGCTCCAGTTGGGTTTGACAGGCATCCACCCGCGCCAAAAAGGAGTCGAGTTTATCGACAATGCGCTTTTGTTCATTAGCTGGTGCCAGGGGAATAGTATATGCCTTTAAAATCGTCTGGCTTATGTTTTGTTGTGCTCCGCCTTGCCCTTGAGCCATAAGCTCATTTTTTGAATTCATCAAAGCGTAAAACAAATATTTGAGCAATACTAAATCGGTGAAAGGCTTGCAATATGCAATTGCCTGATTGGTTGCACACTCAATTCCTGTGATACCAAGCTTTCCAATCGAACCATACATCGCTACTAATAAGGTATTTACAGGAAGTAGCTGAGTTGAACTGTTTCTAAGCCCCGCTTCTGTTATGTATGTTGTGGCTTTTGTAACAACATTATCGTTTAAATCACCAATAACCAACCAGGGAATAGTGCCTCTTTGATAATAAAGCGGGTTTGTTCGCTTGGGCGTACCCCCGCTGCCCCATTCGCCGCAATTTTCCAAACGAGTTAAAGCCCAGCCGTCAGGCAACTCACTCATTTCCCCGCCTCGCCGCGCAATTCGGCCAAAAAGCCGCGCAATTCGAGGATGGCCGCTTCCAGTTCGAGGATGGCGCGCTCCGCCACCACTTCGGGTTCGGGCAGGTCGCCGTCGGCGTTCTCGTCTTTCAGCCAGGCGATGTCCAGATTGTCGCCGCGTTCGGCAATCGCCTGGCGCGAAAAGCGCCGAAAGCGCCCGCTTTCGCCGGTATCGCTGCGGCTGTCCAGGTCCGCTTCGCCGCCGCGCGGGTCGCTGCCGAAGGCTGCCTTGAAATCCTTGAAGGTCTCAGCCGTCAGCAGGGTCTTCCTGCCGAAGTTGGGCATATTGGCGCGCAGATCGTAGACCCACACTTCGCGGGTGTTGTCTTTGTCGGTCTCGCCGCGAGTAAAGAACAGCACGTTGGTCTTGACGCCCTGGGCGTAAAAGATGCCGGTCGGCAGGCGCAAAATGGTGTGCAGGTTGCATTTGTCCATCAGTTCAGTGCGGACGGCGCGCCCGATGTTGGCTTCGAAGAGCACGTTATCGGGCATGACCACCGCCGCGCGCCCGCCGGGCTGCAGGCCGTGATAAATATGCTGCAAAAAGGCCAGTTGCTTGTTGTTGGTCGGGAAACCGAATTTACGCTCCGGCGGCCCGCCGCCTTTTTTGCTGCCAAAGGGCGGGTTGCTCAGGATCAGGCTGGCCTGCGGCAGGCGCGCCGCGTCGTTGCCCAGCGTATCGCCGTACCAGATGCCGGTTCTTGCGGGGTCGTACTCCAGGCCGTGCAGCATCAGGTTCATCAAGGCCATGCGGTGGGTGTCATGCACCAGTTCCATGCCGTAAAACGTGCCGTAGCGATATTTCTCTTGTTGGGCCTTTGTCCAGGCTGTGGGTTCTTCGTGTTCCCGAATAAAACGGTTGGCCGAAACGATGAACCCGCCGGTGCCCGCCGCCGGATCCTGGATGACGTCTGCAAGCGACGGCTGCATCACGGCCACCATGCAATCGATCAGGGGGCGCGGCGTGAAATACTGCCCCGCGCCCGACTTCTTCTCATTGGCGTTTTTCTCCAGCAAGCCCTCGTACAGGTCGCCGATGTCTTCCTTGTGCGCGCGATACCATTCCAGCTTTTCCATCTCTTCCAGCAGCCGCGAGAAAATGGCGGGCCTGCGGATGGATGTATCGGCTTCGGCAAAGATTTCTTTCACCAGCGCCGACTTGCTGCTATATCCGATATGCGTCAACAGCGTTTTATAGGCGTCAAGCTGTTTCTCCTTGCTGGCCTTGACCAGGCTGTTCCAGCGGTACTGTTTAGGGAGTTTTGATTCCACGCCGGTCTCTTGGGCCATTTTGAGAAAGAGCAGGTACGTCAGCTCGATGACATACTCGTGATAGGTAACGCCGCCGTCTTTGAGAATGTTACACAGGTTCCAAAGTTTGGCAACGATGTCATGCGTGGCGATCTTGTGAGAAGCGGGGCTGGTCAAGGGGGTTTATCCTGGTGTTAGGAATGGTTCTGCTTGTTGCAGGCCAATTATGCCACAACCGAATCAAGTATACAGGCAAACCCGCGTTAAGACAAAGACTTCCGAAGTCTTTAAGACTTCGGAAGTCTTTCCAGGTAGCCGCCAGCCACCCCTCACAGGATGGCTGGCGTTTGACATACAGAAACCCACAAGCTGACGGTCTCTATAAAAATGATCGTCACTTCTTGAAAGAGTCTACATCTTTAGCTTAACCAACAGGTCGGGCCGGTCCAGCAAGGCGCGGCGCGCGATGCGCTTGAAGGCTTTCACCCAGGCTTTGGCCTGCTCGACAGCCTCGTCCTGTTCAGTCGTGGCGCGCAAGGCTGCGCCTTTGGCGTGCTCCTGTGTCTGGTCGGCGGCTCTAACGGCGGCAACCAGCCCGCGCGCCTCGCCTATCTTGGCGGCCACGTAACCATAAGGGGCCAGCGCAGCCATAATTTCGGGATTGGCAAGCGCGTTATCGTAGGTGGCATAGGCGGTATCGATGAAGCTGTCCACCTTTCGCGGCGTTACCCCGGTCAGCTTCAAGCTCTCCCAGGCATCCGGGTTGGCGCTGGCGCTCTCAAAATGGGCGCGCGCGGTTTCGCGGAAATCTGCGTAGGCTTTGCTGGCTGCGGCGAAGGCTTGTTCGAAATCAGTGGTGGCCTTCAACCGGTTGCCAACCTCGACCCCGCGCGCCTGCTGTTTGGCGCGCGCAGCTTGCACCAGCGCCAGCCCTGCATCAATGCGTTCCTGGGGGAACCCGTGCGCCTGCATAATGGTCGCGATTTCGGGGGCAGCGACGAGGCTGTTCAGCACGAACTCGAACCCAGCGATTTCGCCTGACAATTGCTCATCTTTTTTGTCGGACATAATATTCTCCTTTTGTGTGGGGTAAAGGGTAAAAAAGGTTTAGCGGTTCCCGCGTGTTACTCCGCGATTCCCGCGTGTTACTCCGAGACTTCCAGGGCTTACTCCGAGATTCCCAGGGCTTACAACGAGATTCTCAGGGCTTACGCCGAGACTTCCAGGGCTTACGCCGAGATTCTCAGGTCTTACAACGAGACTTCCAGGGCTTACGCCGAGATTCCCAGAATGCCCGCCTGCGCTGACCGGCAGGGCGGCGCTGGGTGCGCCTCGACAAACGCTACTTCAATCCAAGCACTTCATACACCGGGATCGCCTCGCGCTTGCCTTTGACCTGCATCGGCTCCATCTCGCGCACCTCCACCTGGTCTTTGACGCGCTCGTAGGCCACGCCGCTGATCACGATCTGGTTCTTGCCGGCGTTTTCCTGCAGGCGTTTGGTGGTGTTGACGCTGTCGCCGATGGCGGTGTACTCCAGGCGCTTCTCGGTGCCGATCAGCCCCAGGATGGCGTCGCCGTAATGGATGCCAACGCCAAAGGCCAGGTGCGCCTCGGGCGGCAGCACGGCGTGCAGTTCCGCAACGCGGTCGCGCAGTCTCAGGGCAGCGCGCACGGCGCGCAGCGTATGATCGCTTTGCGGAACAGGGGCGTTGAACCAGGCCATCACGGCGTCGCCCAGGAACTTATCGACGGTGCCCTCTTCGTCCAGCACGGCCTCGGCCCCGGCGGCCAGGTAGCGGTTGAGCACCGAGACCAACTGCTCCGGCGATTGTCCCTCGCTGTAGCTGGTGAAGCCGCGGATATCGGCAAACAGCACGGTGATGTCGATGCGCTTGCCGCCCAACGCCAGACTGTTGGGGTCAAGCTGTTGGATGACCGCCGGGGAGACCATGCGCTCGAAGAGCTTGCGCTTGGCTTCGAGCTGCTTGCGCTCGGTCAGGTCGTCGAGCACGATGGCCACGCCCTGCGTGGTTTGGTCGGCGTCCTTGAGCGGCGACATGTTCAAACGCCAGTCCACTGCGCCGTGCTGGGCGGTGGTGTGGCTGATCTCCATATCGGTCACGGCGCTGTCGCGGTCGCGGATCGAGGCCACCTGCGGCAGGATGGCGCTGGCGATGGAAGGCAGCACGTCTCCGAGCTTGCGCCCGACGATCTGGTTGGCGGTCTGGCCGATGATGTTTTCGGCGGCGCGGTTGCAGAGCGTGATCATGTCTTCGATATCGGCGGTGATCACGCCGCTGGCAATGGACGCGAAGATGTTGTCCATCATATTTTTGAGTTCGGTCACTTCAGCCAGCGTGCGGCGCAGCGACGAGAACAGCCGCGCGTTGTCGATGGCAATGGCCCCCTGGTTGGCGAAGACCGCCAACAGGTCGCGCTCCGATTCGGAGAAAATCCCGCTGCGGATGCGGTTATCGGCGTAGATCACACCGATCAGGTCATTTTTGACTTTGAGCGGCACGCACAAGATTGAACGCAGGTTAAAGGCGATGATGCTTTCGTGCCCGCCAAAGCGCGGGTCTTCCTGGGCGTTGGTGGTTAAAATCGCCTCGCCCGTATCGATCACACGCTGGATGACCGTGCGGCTGACGGCGTGTTCGCTTTCATTGAGCGATTCCTGCTCCCAGTTGCGCGCGATGCGCGTGGTCATCTGTCCGCTGTCGTCGCGCAGCATCAAAAAGCCGCGCTCGGCTTCCGTCAGGCGGATGATGTTGTCCATCACGATGCGCAGCACCTCGTCCAACTCAAGCGAGGAGTTGATCACCTGGCTGATCTCGGTCAGCGCGAACAGGTTTTTGCGCTCTTCGGCAAAAGCGGCCACTTCCTGCGACAGCCGGAACAGGCGGCTTTCAAGCTGTGAAAGCTCCTCCAGCGTGTTGGGCGGCAGGCTGGCGCGCGCGGGCAGGATCGCCGAACGGATTTTTCCGGCAAGTTCGCTTAAAGCTTTGATTTTATGGTCAACGGGGATGGTGGCAGTTATATTATTCATCTTTTACTCCAACAAGGCGTCGCAGAATGGCGCGCGCCGTCCGGGAACGGATCATCCAGGCCGCGCGGACCGCTTTGACAGGGTCGCCTGGGGTTGGGCTGAAAAGAGTGCTTTCAAGCTCTTTTTTGAGGGTGTCGATTTCTTCGGCGGATGCCGGCAGGAGGGTTTTGAGCAGTTCGGCGCGCTCGGCAGGCGTCGCGTGCGGCGGTTGGGGCTTTCCCAACCAGGCCAGGCTCTGGTTGATGGCATGGAAAGAGCGCTCCACAAGCGTCGAATTGCTCCAACGTTCCCACTTTTCCAGCCAGGCGGGCATGTTTAACCCGTAATGCTCATAAAAAGCGCGCATCCAATGCAGAATGCGCCGCCCGATGCCGACAAAAACATCCGGCGCAAGAGCCTTTTTACGGTTTAAAAGCCAGATTCCATACCCGGCGGCCAAAACAACAGCCAGGATTATAACCCACACCCCGATGCTCTGGGATGGAATGCCGCCATTCGGGCTTTGCGAAGCCAGGTCATCCTGCGGCGCTTGGAGCGTCGGGATGGCCTGCCCCCCATCGGCCGGCGCAGGCAACTCGGTCTGCCCTTCGTCGCCCGCCGGGCGGACCAGGGCGGGTTGACTGGCGGTCGGCTCGAAGTCCACCCAGCCGATGGCGGGGAAGTAGACCTGCGGCCAGGCGTGAGAATCGCGCCCGCGCACGGTAAACGTCCCATTGCGTTCGCGCGCGCCCTCGGCGTACCCCACCGCCAACCGGGCCGGGACGCCAACCGAACGCAGCAGCATCACCTCGGCGGTGGCGTAATAGTTGCAGTAGCCGCTCTTCCAGGTAAACAGGAACCAGTCCAACGGGTCGGTGCCGGGCGGCGGCATGGCAATGTTGGGGCTGTATTTGATCTCGGTGCGCAAATAGTCTGTAACGGCGCTGGCTTTGTCGTAAGGCGTGGCCTGCTTGCCGGTCAGGTTTTCGGCCAGGGCGCGGATATCGCTTGGCAGGCTGGCCGGGGTTTGCAGGTAGCGTTCCGTCACCCATTCCGGGTAATTTACGCCGGCGTTGCGCAGCATGGCAACGGTGGGATTAAGCAGTTCGGCGCGCGCCGTATATGTGGCGCCCGCCTGGAGATACGGGTCGACGTTCCAACTGGTGACGTCGATTTGCCCGGACTGCGCATTTTCGTATTGGATCGCGCCCTTCAGGCTGACCCATATCGGCTGGGACGGAGCGGCCAAAAGCGTGCTGGCGTCGCCTTCCCAACGGAAGCCGAAACTGGCAGTTTGCGCGATTCCGCCGGAGTAAACCGGCAGGTTGCCGTTATCCGGGGCAAAGCCCCGGCTCCAGTTTTGGTGCGAATTGCTCCAGTTCCCATCCAGGTAAGTGTCGTAAATGCGCATCTGCCAGTAATAACGCGGAAAATCAATGTTCGGCGGGGTGACGCGAAAAACGATTTGCGCCGACTGGTTGGCCCTCACTCCCAATCCAAGCGTATTGCCATAAGCCTGCATCCCGTTTCCCGAACGGCTGCGCAGGGCATCCAGGGTCTGGTTGACCCAATCGATGGTCGATTGATAGGGTTCATTGAGTTGCTGCCACAGGCGCGCGGCTGCCGGCAACGCCGCGCCCGGGGCGGGCAGCGCCCAGCAACTAATGACCAGAACGGCTGTCACAGCAAAAACGCTGCGGGCCAAATCGAACTCCGAATCGGAGCCGCTGAAAACCCGCCTGGCTTCCCACTTTTCGCGGCGGTGCAGGGTATTGATACGCGCCATCAATAACAGCAGCAGAACAAAATAAAAAGCCAGCATCCAGATGCGGCCGGCTTCGCTGCCGTCATAATACTGCACAATCAGCGCCGGGATGGTCGGCGGGAGGACGATGCCGAACAAATGCCTTCCGCGCAGGAGCTGGTACCCACAATACAGCCCAATCCACCAATACAGGCTGGAAATCGTGGTCACAAAGAAGATGGGGTCGTAAACCGGCTGCCTGGAAGCAATCTGCTGCAATGCCGCTCCCAGGCGGATCCATTCCTCGTTCAGAATCCCCGGAACGGTTGTCTGCCCGGTAACGACGTGCGCCATCTGCCACGGAACAACGACGACGGTGAAACCGAGGGCCAGCCACCCTACGCTGCGCCGTCCAAACTGGCTGTAACCAAGCGTCACCCCCAAGATTGCGCCCAGCGCAGCGACCATCTCCACGTAGCCAATCCCGTTGGTCCAATCGGTGATCGAAAGCCGCACGGCGGCAGTCGATACCATTGCGAGCAGCAAGAAAACGGCGTACCAATCCCATTGCCTGCGGAAGGTTTCTTTCATCATTTGAGTGTACAATAATAAGAGCAGATTCGTCAATCAGGAGAGTGTATGGAAACAATCTTGCAAGGTGGAATCAATTTTATCCTGGCTTTTCAAGCGCTGGGCAGTTGGCTGGCCCTGCCGATGAAATTCTTCACCTTCCTCGGCTCTGAGGAGTTCTTCCTGTTGGTCTTCCCGGCGCTGTATTGGTCCATCAATGCCAGCCTGGGTGCGCGCATAGGCGCAATCCTGCTCTTCACCGGCGGGTTGAACGACATGCTCAAAATGGCTTTTCACGGGCCGCGACCTTATTGGGTGAGCGCGCAGGTCAAAGCCATGTCCGTTGAACCGACTTTCGGCGTCCCTTCCGGGCATTCACAGACAGCCGTCGTAATTTGGGGCATGCTGGCGTCATACATCAAACGTCCCTGGGCCTGGGCAACGGCGATTGTCATCATCTTGATGATCGGCCTTTCACGCCTGTACCTGGGCGTCCACTTCCCGCACGATGTCCTGTTTGGCTGGTTGATCGGCGCACTGACGCTTTGGGCCTTCCTGCGCTGGTCTGACCCGCTCTTGGCCTGGTTGAAGACACAAAGCTTGGGGAAACAGATCGGCCTGGCTTTTGCGCTCTCCATGCTAATGCTGGCTGGCTCGTCCGCCGCTTTTCTCTCGCTGCAGGGTTGGGTTTTTCCCGCCGAATGGGCCACAAATGCCCTGAAAGCGGGAGCCGCTCAAACGCTTGCGCCCATCAGCCTCGATAACGCGCTGACCGGCGCCGGAACCTTATTCGGTTTCCTGGCCGGTTTGGCGTGGATCGCATCCAGGGGCGGGTTTTCCACAGCCACGCAAATAAAGCAACGGGTGGTGTGTTATATTCTAGGGCTGGTCGGGTTGCTGATCTTGTGGTATGGTTTGGGCTTGGTCTTCCCCAAGGAAGCAACCCTCGTCGCCTATCTGCTGCGTTACTTGCGCTACACGCTGGTCGGCAGTTGGATCACAGCCGGCGCGCCTTATTTGTTTTTACGCTTTCATCTTGCCGGGAAGGCTGCTGATTCGAAATTATCTGAATATACAAGCAATATGCGCTAAAACTTATTTTAAGAAAACCGTTATCCTTTGATATAATCAAAAAGATATGCAACGCGCCAGTTTCAACACCGAATCTTCCCAATGACCCTTGAACAAGGCACCCTTCTAAACGGACGTTACCGAATCGTAGATATCCTCGGCCAGGGCGGCATGGGGTCTGTTTATCGCGCCCTGGATGAGAACCTGGGCGTCGAAGTGGCCGTTAAGGAAAACCTCTTCACCACCGACGAGTATTCACGCCAGTTCCGGCTCGAGGCGGTTATCCTTGCCAGCCTCCGTCACCAGAACATGCCGCGCGTCACCGATCACTTTGTCTTTGAAAACCAGGGACAATACCTGGTGATGGATTATATCGAGGGGGAAGACCTGCGCCAGCGCATGGAACGGCTGGGCACCATCCCTGAGGAAGACGCCATTCTGATTGGCGCAGCCATTTGCGATGCGCTGACGCATCTCCACTCCCGCAAACCCCCGGTTCTGCACCGCGATATTAAACCCGGCAACGTAAAAATCACGCCGGATGGGCGCGTCTTTTTGGTGGACTTTGGCCTCGCCAAGCTGGTGCAAGGCACCCAGGCAACGACGACCGGCGCCCGGGCCATGACCCCCGGTTATTCTCCCCCGGAACAGTACGGCACAGCCCGCACCGATCCCCGCTCCGACATTTACTCCATGGGCGCCACGCTGTACGCCGCCCTGACAGGCATTATCCCCGAAGACGGCCTGGCGCGCGTCATGGACAATGTGCAGCTCACCCCCATCCGCAAACGCAACCCAAAGATTTCCCGCCGGCTGGCTGCCGCCATCGAGAAAGCCATGGAGGCTTACCCCGATGACCGCTTCCAGACAGCAGATGAGTTCCGCCGCGCGCTGCTCAATTCAAGTTCCAAGACCCAGCACTTCACCGATCTCGACCTGAACATCAGCGTTCCTCCGCCGCCTGAGGGACCTCAGTCGCCGGAAAGTCTGCAGGCCGCTTCAGAAGTTTCCCCGTCCACCCCGGTTCAGATCATGGTCAACGCCATGACCACCAGCACCATGCGCCTGCGCCGCCGTATGCGCCGCTATACCACGGTCACCACTTGGGCTGCGCTGATTGTGCTGGCGCTGGCGGGCTGGTTCCTGTGGAATAACAACGCCCCATTCCGCGCAACAATCGTTGGCATGCTCCCGCCCGAAGTCGCGCAGACCTACGTTCCGAACCCCACGGCAACGCATACCCTTACTCCGGTTGTGACATCATCCCCTACCACCGAAAGCACACCTACGCCAACAAGCCCCCCGCTCGTCACTCCAGTTGTTACGGCAACCCCCACCCCACTGGGCGGCGGCCGGGGTCAACTGGCATTTGCCTCTGACCGCAATGGCGGCATTCCTCAAGTCTGGCTGATGGATGCAACCGGAACCGTTATTCGTCAGATTACCAATGAGCCGGAGGGCGCCTGCCAGCCAGATTGGTCCCCGGATGGATTGCGCTTGGTTTATACATCTCCTTGCCGCCAGAAGCAGGAAAAAGGATACGAAGGTTCCAGTCTTTACATCATCAATGCCGATGGCAGCGGGAAAATTGCCCTGGCTACCTCACTTGGCGGAAATTTTGATCCTGCCTGGTCGCCGGATGGCAAACGTATTGCTTTCACATCTCTGCGTGATGGCTATTATGAAATCTATATGATCAATCTGGATACCAACCAGGTCACCCGCCTGACAAAATCGCAGTCAATTTCGGGCGGCATCTGGGCGCGCATGCCTGCCTGGAACCCCCTCGGCGGACAGATTGCTTATGTGTTCAAACGCATGGGCGCAAACCAGATATGGATCACCACCGACAGCGACGCGAATATCCCGAAGAAGCCCGAACAACTCGTACAGAGTGGCAATTTATTATCAGACACCCTGCCCGTCTGGACGCCGGATGGCCAATCCAT
>JBARBA010000173.1:0-3533 GCA_049792555.1 Anaerolineales bacterium | reverse complement strand
TTGAAGCTTCCCAACGAAAACCTACTTGCATCCTACAAAGCCACTATATCAAAAAATAGCACAGAAGTCAAGCACTTTTTTTAAGAAACTTGGGCTTAAATCGTAAACCAAAAACGCTCGTCGCGGTTGAACCTGGCAGCATATTCCTGCGCAATCAACGGGATTTTATGCACCAATTCCTCCTGCATTTCCGGCAGCCTGACCCAGAACGAAAAAGTCATCACCATGCCGCCCAGGAAAAACGCCTCGATCAGGCGCTCATAATCCAAGGGCAGGGGCATCCATTCCCGGTAGCTTTCGACGAAAACCGCGTGCAGCGCGGGGTTCATGTCCGAAAAGCATACCCCCAGATCAAACATATAACTCCCGATGGCAGACATCGAAAAATCGATCAGGCGCATCTGCCCCTGGTGATAGAGAAAATTTCCCTTGTGCAGGTCGCCGTGCAAAACGCCTTCGGCCTGGTCGGCTTTCGACGGGCGGCGCATCATACGGGTCAGCAGGTCAATCGACGTTTCCAGGCGTTTGAAATCCTGGTAACTGACGCGCCCATCTTCGATGGTCGGCCTGAGCGCCTCGAGCGCCTTCCTGAAATAAGCGCGGTCGCGCCGGGGCCGGATGAAACCGGCCGGCGCCTG
This sequence comes from Anaerolineales bacterium, assembly GCA_049792555.1. Classification (GTDB taxonomy): domain Bacteria; phylum Chloroflexota; class Anaerolineae; order Anaerolineales; family Villigracilaceae; genus UBA5195. The sequence continues at coordinate 2,895 of JBARBA010000173.1, read as the reverse complement.
CCACTGCGCGCTAAAGCGGTGCATCTTCCCGACCATCACGCCAAGCTGGGCGACGGTCGCCTCGCTTTCCAACTCGCGCTGATAGGGTTCGCCTTCCAGCCATTCCAACAGCGTGCAATTAAACGGACGCCTGCCTTTGACGCCAACCTGCGTGACAAGCTGCTCCTCCCGGTTGCGCACCGGCTGCTGCACAGGCAAATCCGTTTCGCGTCGCAGCGCTTCGAGCCAGAGCAGTTCCGATTGCACCATGTCTGCGTTGGCCCCATGGTTCCCCATCAACGGCGAGCGCGGCGCATGGATGCGCAACAGCCGCGCGCCCCCAGCCGGCAGGTCCACCTTGAAAGTCACATTTTCGCTGTGTTGCAGGTACGTATACGGCGCGTCTGCCAGGCCGTAGGCGTCCAACGCCTGACGGGCAACTTTCGCAAAAAGAGCCTGCCCGCCTTTGCTCATTCTTTTTCCAGCCAGATCGTCACCGGCCCGTCGTTGTGGATTTCGACCAGCATATCGGCCCCAAACTCTCCCTGCCCGGTAGGGATGCCCTGTTCGCGCAGCAACTGCGCGAAGCGCTCGACCAACGGACGGGCCGCATCCGGCAAGGCAGCGTCGGTAAAGGATGGACGCCGGCCTTTGCGGACGTCGGCGTACAAAGTGAACTGTGAGACCACAATCGCCCCGCCGCCTGTCTCCCGCAGCGACAGATTCATCTTCCCCTGAGCGTCCTCGAAAATCCGCAGGCTGGCAATTTTCTCCGCTAAAAAGGCCGCCTGCGCCTCCCCGTCGCCGTGACCGATGCCGAGCAGGATCACCAGGCCGCGGTCGATCTCGGCAAGCGTTTTCCCGTCAACCGAGACTTTCCCAAACCGCACCCGCTGAATCAAAGCTCGCATAGTTTTTCTGGTTCGTTGGTCTTTTCTTTACTCTCTACTTGTCTGATCTCTAACTATTTTGGCAACCGGATGGCCTCGCGCACCTCTTCCATCGTCGCTTCGGCAATAGTGCGAGCGCGTTTGGCCCCATCGTGCAGCACGTCCCAAACCGTATCCGGGTTGTTCGCAATCTCAGTGCGCTTGGCGCGGAACGGCTCCAGGTTCTTGTTCATATTCGCCGCCAGGAGTTTCTTGCAATCCACACAACCAATCCCGGCCCTGCGGCATTCGACATTGGTCATTTCCACTTCTTCCGCTGAAGAGAAAATCTTGTGCATCGAGAACACATTGCAGACATCCGGGTTGCCGGGGTCGGTGCGCTTCATCCGCGCCGGGTCGGTCACCATCTGCATCACACGCTGGCGGGTTTCATCCGGCGTGGAGGCAATCTCAATGTGGTTATTCAGGCTTTTGCCCATCTTCTGCACGCCGTCGATCCCCAACACCTTGGGGATTACCGTGTTCTTCATCTGCGGTTCTTTTAATACGCTTGTTCCGTAGCGATAGTTAAACGAACGCACTGCTTCGCGCGCAAACTCGATGTGCGGGGCCTGATCGACGCCCACCGGCACCAGGTCGCTCTTATAAAGCACGATATCGGCTGCCATCAAAACCGGGTAGCCTACCAACCCATAGTTAACATTGCTCTCTTGCTGGCGAACCTTCTCTTTGAAGGTTGGCAGGTCTGTCAGTTTGCCCAGCGGCGTGACCATTGAAAGGTACAGATGCAGTTCCGCGACCTGCGGCACATGGCTTTGCACAAACACGATCGACTCTTCGGGTCGGATCCCGGCTGCCAGCCAGTCCAGCGCCATATCGTACGTATTCTGACGCAGGTCTTTTGTCGTTTCGACCGTCGTCAGCGCATGTATATCCACAACGCAGTAGACGCACTCGTACTCATCCTGCATACCTACATAATTTTTAATCGCGCCCAAATAATTGCCAAGATGTTGCCGCCCGGTTGGACGAGCGCCTGAAAATACGCGGCCTTTTTTTGCCATGTTCGCCTCATCAAAAATGGAATGGATAACGCTTTCTTGTCCCCATTTTTTACAGGGACTTGCCCCGCTATTCTTGCGGGAACTGTCTCAAAAATTATAACATATCGGGCTTGACGCGCCCCCGGAAAACTGTTAGACTTCGCACCCGCTTGATGCCACTCGAAGGCCAATTCGGGTGACAGTTTGCGAATAACCTTGTATGCTGGGGTAGCCTTTGGTATAATTCCGGCGCTTAAAGCGGGAGGTACTCGCCGACGTAGCTCAATCGGAAGAGCACCCGCCTTGTAAGCGGGCGGTTATGGGTTCGATTCCCATCGTCGGCTTCCGTTACAGGTTGGCGTTCGAGGCCGATAACGACCTCGAACTCGAACCGGCAACGGTTCACAACTTAATATTGGGGCGGTTACCCAAGTGGCCAAAGGGGACTGACTGTAAATCAGTTGTCAGAAGACTTCGGAGGTTCGAATCCTTCACCGCCCACTTGTACCGGAAGACTTTCCGGTACGAGCACCGAAGTAAATGCTTCGGTACTCCCGGGGGAGTACCCCGGCAGCACGTCAAGCCCTCATAGCTCAGACGGTAGAGCACGTTCTTGGTAAGAACGGGGTCATGGGTTCAATTCCCATTGAGGGCTCAGTTGCTGAATTTGTACTTTGTTGCATTTTTCATTCAGGAGAGAGAAAATGGCGAAGCAAAAATTTGAGCGTAACAAGCCGCATCTGAATGTGGGGACGATGGGGCACATTGATCACGGCAAGACGACGCTAACAGCGGCGATCACGAAGTACTGCCAGTTTTTAGGGAGAGCGCAGTACCGGGCATACGACTCGATTGATAACGCGCCGGAAGAGAAAGCGCGCGGCATCACGATCAACATTGCCCACGTGGAATACGAAACCGACAAGCGGCACTATGCGCACGTCGATATGCCGGGTCACCGCGACTACATCAAGAACATGATC
>JBARBA010000172.1:0-5091 GCA_049792555.1 Anaerolineales bacterium | reverse complement strand
CTGTTAGAGCGCCCACAGGTCCGTCTTGTCACGCTCATGGGCACTGGCGGCATTGGCAAAACCCGTCTGGCAATCCAGGCCGCGCGTCACATCCTGGAAAGCGAGGATCGCCGCCGGGTCTTTAGCGACGGCATCTTCTGGGTGGACCTTGCTCCGTTGCGCGCGCCCGATCTCGTTTTGGTGGAGATTGCCCAGGTTCTTAACCTGACGGAACAGAGTGGGTATCCGACTCTTGAATTGCTGCAGCGCGAGTTGAGCGAACGCAAGCTGCTGCTCCTGCTCGACAACTTCGAGCACCTGCTGGCCGCCGCCCCGATGGTGGCTGCCCTCTTGCAGCGCACAACGCGGCTCAAAATCCTGGTCACCAGCCGGGCGGCGCTCAATATCTCAGGTGAGCAGCGTCTCTCCATCCCGACGCTAGGCCTGCCGAGTTTGGACCCGCTGCCAGCATTCGAGCGCCTAAGCGAATATGGCGCCATCCAGCTCTTCGTGCAGCGCGCCCAGGCGATTGACGATAGCTTTGCGCTCACGCCCGATAATGCGCTTGCCGTCGTCCAACTCTGCGCCGCGTTCGACGGCCTGCCTCTGGCGCTGGAGATGGCGGCGAAGCGCCTCAGCCATCTCTCCCCCCAAAAGATGTTGACCATGCTGGACCAGCGCTTGCAATTGCTGGTCGGCGGCGCGCGCGACATCGACCCGCGCCACCAGACCCTGCGCAACCTGATCGACTGGAGTTATCAGTTGCTGGACGCCGATGTGCAGCAGGTCTTTCGCCGTCTGGCGGTCTTCGCCAACGGCTGGACGCTCGAAGCGCTGGAGGCAGTCTGTGTAATAAAAGATGAAAGCGGAAAGCGTCGCCCTGAGCGTGTCGAAGGGATGAAAGATGAAGAACCCAACTCTCAGCCTTCATCTTTCATCTTTCATCCTTCATCTTTTATCCATCATCCTTTAAATATTCTCGCCGCGCTGATCGATCAAAGCGTCGTGCTGCGGCAATCCGGCGACGCAAACCCGCGTTTTGGGATGTTGGAAACCATCCGCGAATATGCCCACGAAAAACTGGCGGCCAGCGGCGAAGAGCCGGCCATCCGCCAGCGCCATACTGCCTACTACTTGTCGCTGGTTGAAGCGTGGACGCATGAGGACGTCGAGCCATCCCTGCCGATTGCGCAGTTGGAATACGAGTATCACAACCTGCGCATTGCGCTCCAGTGGGCAATCGCACAAAGCCAATCGGAGGTGGCGTTGGGGTTGGCGGCTGCCCTATGGCACTACTGGACAACGCGCGGTTCGCCCAATGAGGGCCAATATTGGCTGGCGCGCGTCTTGGACGTCAAGCCGCCGGCGCGCAGCCAAAAGCGTATCCGCGTGCTGGTCGACATGGGCGATGCGCTGCTCTACCAGAATGATTTCCAGCAGGCCCAGGCCACCTATGAGGAAGTTGTTGCGCTCGCCCGGCAATTCAACAACCGCGACGATCTGGGCGTTGCCCTGCAAGGTTTGGGGGAAATTGCCCAATTCCGGGGCGACTATCCGCGCGCGCGGGCGCTCTATTTGGAAAGCCTGGCCTTGTACCGTGAAATTGAACATATGCGTGGGATGGGCTGGACGCTCGACCGTTTGGGAAACCTGGCGCTGGAACAAGGGTTGCTGGATGAAGCTTCCGCCTTTTTTACCAGGAGCCTGACGATTTTTGAAACGCAGGACTATCAAGAAGGCATCACTCACGCTCGCGCCAAACTGGGCGTGGTTGCATTCGAAGAACGACGCTATGCCGATGCGGCCCAATTATTTGAGACCAGCCTGGGCTATTTGCGCCCCACGAACCCCAATTGGCATTATGCCTGGTTGACTGAATATCTTGGCCAGGCTGTTTTGGGCCTGGGCGACCTGCCGCGCGCCGCCGGACTCTTTCGTCAAAGCCTGAAAATCCACTTTGAAGGCAAAGCATTCCAGCGGGCGGGATATGATTTGCTTGGCCTGGCGGCTGTGGCGCTGGCCGAAGGACAAGCTCGGCGCGCCGTCCGCCTGGTAAGCGCCGTCCAACACATTTTTGATCGCTACCCTCCCCCGCCGCCGCGCCGCCGCCAATTGGAGGCAAGCGTGGCGCTCAGCCGCGATGCGCTTGATTCCTCCGATTTTGCCGCCGCCTGGCGCGAGGGGCAAACCATGACCCTTGAACAGGTTGTCGCCGAAGGGTTCGACATCTCGCGCTGATTCTCCCCCCCCCCCAAAAAAAACAACACAAACATTTCCTTTGCTCCCTGCACCGGCCAATCTGGCCCGGTGCAGGTTCGCATTAAGCCTCGTGGTCAATATGATAGTTAAGCGGAAGTTAATGCGGAAGTTAAAGCGGAAGTTAATGCGCAGAACTTTTTGCTCTTTTAAAGAAACTCACAATCATTTATGTTTTTCAGGAATTCACCATTCAAGTGATGCGGCCCTGGATTTTTACTTGCGCCCACCCTGTTTGGAAAACAGAGAAAGGAATCGTGTACTTATCAAGAAAAATCCAACCTGCCTTGCCCATTTCTGTTGAAAAATACACCCGTTTCTTTCGCGCAAAACGTGATTATATTTTTTAGTAAAAGGAGAACGTATGATGAAACTAAACCGCACCATTCTTTTGCACGCGCTGACCGGCCTGGCCATCCTGGCCATACTGGCAGCCACCATTTCCCTGACCCTGCCAGGTCGGGCTGCACCGGCTGCCGCAACGATCCCGGTCAGCTTCATCGTGGATACCGAGCACGCCCGCTCGGCCATCAGTCCTTACATCTACGGCACTAACCAGGATCTTTCCGGCTATACTCCCACGTTGCGCCGTTTTGGCGGCAACCGCACCACCGGTTTCAACTGGGAGAACAATGCATCCAACGCCGGCAGTGATTACAACCAAATGAGCGATGACTATGCCTGTGGCTGGACGGGCGTTTCGTCAGCGGATTGCGGCACTCCCGGCGCAGTGATCTCTGCCTTCCACGACAAATCTCTGCAGATGGGAGCGGCAACTCTCCTGACCCTGCAAATGGCGGGCTACGTGGCCGCAGACAAGAACGGCACCGTCGCTGAAAGCGAAGTGGCGCCGTCCGCTCGCTGGCGCCCGGTGGTATTTGCCAAAGGCAGCGCCTTCGCCAACCCGCCTGACGCCACCGATAATGCTGTTTACATGGACGAAGAAGTCAATTACCTGGTGCAGAAATATGGCTTGTCGACCACCGCCAACGGCGTGAAAGCTTACGCCATGGACAACGAACCTGCCCTCTGGCAGGGCACCCACCCGCGCATCCACCCCACCCAGCCGACTGTCAATGAACTCATGACCAAATCGCTGGCCTTATCGCGCGCTGTCAAAGCCGTCGACCCGGGTGCCTTGATCTTTGGCCCGGCGGCGTATGGCTTCTACGAAATGTATGGCTACCAGGATGCCCCTGATTGGCCCAGTTTGAAAGGCAATTATGCCTGGTTCCTGGATTACTATCTGGATCAAATGAAGGCCGCATCCAATACCAGCGGCAAACGCCTGCTCGACGTTTTGGACCTTCACTGGTATCCAGAAGCCCAAGGCGGCGGCGTACGTATTACTGGCGACACCGGCAGTGTGGATGAACAGAAGGCCCGTGTCCAGGCTCCGCGCACCCTTTGGGATCCGACCTATCACGAAACCAGTTGGATTGCTGATTGCTGCTCCCAGTTCTTACCCTTGATCCCGCGCGTCCAGCAATCGATCAACACCTATTACCCCGGCACCAAATTGGCGTTTACCGAGTTCAGTTATGGCGGCGAAGCCGATATTTCAGGCGGCATGGCGACGGCTGACGTGCTTGGCATCTTCGGTAAATATGGCGTCTATGCGGGCACATTCTGGGGGGGCAACACCTATGTGGCTTCGGCCTACAATCTGTATCGTAACTACGACGGCAACAACAGCAAGTTTGGCGATACCAAGATCGATACCGATAACCCGGATATCGCCGATAGTTCGCTGTACGCCGCCATCACCGGCACCGACACATCGAAGGTTGACATCATTGTCATGAACAAGAACTTCGACAGCGACCTTACCGGCTCGTTCACGATCTACAGCCCGGTCAATTATGCCTCCGGCCAGGTCTGGGGCTTCGACAGCGCCAGCGCGGCCATCACCCAGCGCACGGCGATCACCGGCATCACCGGCAACTCCTTCACCTATACCATCCCCGCGCGAGCAGTCTACCATATCGTTTTGACCGCCGGGGCGACGACCAGCGTCACCAATACCCCGCGCCCGCCTACGGCCACATTTACCCCCACGAAGACCCCCACTGCTACCTATACCCCCTGCTATGGTTGCGGTTTCAGGGTCCAATACCAGGCTGGTGACACCAGTGCGACGACCAATCAGATTACGCCGCATTTCAATATCTTCAACAACAGTCCCGCCGCCGCGCCGTTAAGCGAGTTCAAATTGCGCTACTGGTACACCGAGGACGGCAACAAGGCGCAGACCTATTCGTGTGACTATGCCGTCGTCGGCTGCGCCAACACCACCGGAACTTTTGTTAATATGTCTTCCCCAACAACCAGCGCCGACAACTACCTTGAAATCGGTTTCACCGCCGCAGCGGGCAGCCTGGCTATTGGCGGGCAATCTGATGTCATTCAGGTCCGCATCAATAAGTCCGATTATTCGAGCTACACCCAAACCGGCGACTACTCCTTCGACGCCACCAAGACTGCCTACGCCGACTGGGACCACGTCACCCTCTATCACAACGGCGACCTGGTCTGGGGCATCGAACCCGGTTCAGGCCCGACCCCCACCCCTGGCCCAAGCAACACCCCCACCTTGACCCTCGCCCGCACCCCGACCCCAACCGTCGGGGCTTCCAACACGCCCACTCCCACCCGCACGCTGAAGCCGGTAGCGGCTACGCTCACCCCCACCCGCACCAGCACTGCCGGGCCGACTTCCACCCGAACAGTGACCCCCGCTGTTACCTTCACTCCGACCCGCACCTCCACCATTGCTCCGAGCAACACACCCACCATCACCCAGACCCAGCCTGCGGGCAATACGTGCAGCCCGGTAACATCCACCATCACCGCTCC
>JBARBA010000171.1:0-2019 GCA_049792555.1 Anaerolineales bacterium | reverse complement strand
CGTCCCTGGTTCTTACCCCACAAAAAACATCCGGCTCGACGTGGTTGACAAGAACGGAGCACCTGTTGCGCGGCACCGACCGCGCAGTAATTTTGTCATACCAAAGATGGTTGGAAATGATCACATGGCTGACAAAACGGGCAGAAGCAAATTCGACCCACTTTAACAACCGAACATAAACGCTATCCTGGGATTTGCGAAATTTGTTGGCGAAAAATTCCGGCAAAATATCGTGGATATCCAAAATGATTTTGGCCCCACCCAGCTTTGGCAACCAGGCACTGAATACCAGAAAATCCGGAGCGTTGTGAACGTGTACCAAGTGATAACCGCGCTTCAAATGCAGCCGGCTGAGCACAAACGTGGATTTCAAACTGAATCGGATCAGCCGGTACAGATACGAAAATTTGCTTCTTTCGTCGCGTTGCCGGTATTGAATGCGATAAACCTTCACCCCGTCAATGGTTTCAAAGACAGGTTGCTGCACGTCGGCCCCCAGGGCAATCACATCCACTTCATCTCCGCGCGCGATCAACGTGCGGGCATATCGCAGAATCCGGTTGTCGCTCTCGTAAAAGGCATAGGCCAGCATGCAAACTCTTTTGCCTGCCGGTCGGAAGGAAGATGGCATCCCTTGCGTTATCATTGCTGAACCCCCGGCTTCAGGCGTCGCTGAGAAACTCCTGGTGCAGTTTGGGCGGAACATACGAGTGGGTCTTGTTGAGAACCGTGGTCACGATGGCCTCCGATTCAGCGAGCAACGAAACCACTTTTTGGGCGACTTCCTGATTGGTCTTCTCCGATTCGATCACGAGCAACACCATGTCCATCAGCCTCGCCAAGCGCGGCGTCATGCTGGTTTGCGTCACCGCAGGCATGTCAAAAATTATATAATCGTAATCGCTGGCCTTGAGTTTGGGAATCAAGCCCATCAAATGCTTTGGCAGAATGCTTGGAAGTCTGTCGGCACTTCCCACGGGTTCTGCGGCCACATAAAGGTTTTCTTGAATCTGCGCATGCTTCCTCGCTTCCACCTCCAGAACCGCATCCAATCCGCATCCCGGCTTTCCCTTGTAGAACTGCTGGGCTGCACCGCCTTCGGTATTCATGTCCACGAGCAACACATTCCCGTCACCGGTTTCCGACAGGGACGATGCCAGTCCGGCGGCAACACTGCTGACTCCGGCCCCTTTGTTGCAGCTGGTCACGGCAACCAGTTTTGGGTTGTGGGTCACCCCTTTGACCTCGAAGTGCACAATCAAGCGATCCCGCAAGCCTTCGCAAAACCGGCGCATCGGATGTTGTCGGTTCCACGGAGCGATGGCCGCATCTTCCGGGGCGCCGGCGCCGGCCTTATCGCCTAATTGCAGAGGGATTTTACCCGCCGTTTTACCAGGCCGATAACCATTCGTGTCGAAATCTGGTATGGCAATAAACAGCGGCAAACCCAACTTAGTTTCGACCTCTGAAGGACGTTTGAGAGAACGATCCAGCAGCATTTCGATCAAAAAGGCCAGCACCAGTCCGAAACCGATGCCGGCAGCTGCCAACATCCCGGCCTTTTTTTGGACTTTTTTTGACCACTGTTTAACCGGAGGCGACGGCGATTGTATGATTCCGATGTTAGGTGCCTTCCCCGCTCCAATCATGTCATCGATGCGGGCTTGCTCCAGGTTGCGCAAAAAATATTCCAGTTCAGCTTCTTGACGATGCTGCCTTTGCTCCAACTCCCCGATGGTCAATTTTGATTCGTCAATTTTTGCGGCGTTGCTCTGAACCTGGCTGAGTTGGGAGTTCAGGATTTTTACCTGGCTTTCCAACATGGTGATCTGGGCTTCGTTGTCGCTTAAATTAATTACCGCATGATCAGTTTGTCCCGATGGAACTCCGAGGCTTGCCAAGCGGGGCTCTTCAGCCTCCAGCTTCTTTTTGAGCGCCTCATTTCCAACGATCTGTGCGCGCAGATCTTTGACCGGCACGCTCTGTTCGGTGTACTGAAGCAAGAGTTCCTGTTCCTTT